>NZ_GL732466.1:899774-931581 GCF_000187645.1 Streptococcus sp. C300 | reverse complement strand
TTTGTGCAGCCTGTTGGCTCCTATGTCAATGACGGATTTAGAGATATGACCATGGCAGAGGACCACATTCGCTACAGTTTTTCCCAGCATTTGGATCAGATGAGGGAGAGATACTTAACGACCATTCCACTAGTTTATCTAGCGGAGGATTATCTAGGCAATTATGAAGCAGCAAAAGTGGCTATCGATGCCATTTACCAAGCAGATTAGGAGAAAATTATGAAAACAGTAACTAAAAAAATCACACAATTTATCGAAAACTTTAACAATGTCCATGCTGAAGCCCGCAAGATCGGTTTTGCAGGGATCATGCGCCTGCTCTGGAAAGATCTCTTTGTCGGCCGTAGCCTTGTCCAGTGGTTATACCTCATCGCTCTGTCAAGTGTTCCCTTGATCTTGGAGTTTACACAAAATACGGAAAGTCATGACTGGTTGAGCTTGTTTGCATCCTGGACTGGGATTGTCTGTGTTATCTTGGTAGCAGAAGGGCGTGCAAGCAATTATCTCTTTGGGGCTATTAACTCGGCAATCTACTTGATCTTGGCCATGAATGCGACTTTTTATGGCGAAGTCTTGACGACCGTTTACTTCTTTGTCATGCAGCCGATTGGTCTCTATGCTTGGCTGTCCAACCGTATCAATGACCAAGGAAAACCAGAAGAATCCCACTTTGAAGCTAAGAAATTATCTGTTCTTGACTGGCTCAAGTACTTGGCCTTGACTGCCATTATCTGGATTGGTATGGGCTTGGCTTACCAAAGTATCAATAGCGCTCGCCCTTTCCGTGATAGTGTTACTGATGCGACCAATGGTGTTGGACAGCTCTTGATGACACGTCTCTACCGTGAGCAATGGATTTTCTGGATTGCAACCAATCTCTTTAGTATTTATCTCTGGTGGGGTGAAAATATCCACATTCAAGGGATGTACTGGGTTTACACACTCAACAGTCTAGTGGGTTGGTACCAATGGACCAAGGCAGTTCGAAAGGAGGCATAAGATGGCAGATACGATGATTCCAGCCGGGATGACGGAAAAAGAATATTATGAAATCCATGCCAGTCAGGAGGAGTTTTTAGACTGGTACTACAAGCAGGAACTCCCTCAATATGAAAAACCAAGTGTGACAGTAGATATGGTGGCTTACTGCTTTGTCGAAGGAAAGATCAAGCTCTTACTAATCCGTCGCAAGGCCCACCCTTATCAAAACTGTTTGGCTCTGGTTGGAGGCTTTATGGATAAGGGAGAAGATGCTGCACATGCCTGCCAGCGTGAGGTGAGAGAAGAAGTCAATCTCGATCTACCTTTGGAGAAAATCGAGCAATTGATGACGGTATCGACCCCCGGTCGTGATCCACGGGGCTGGACAGTGACCATTGCCCACTTAGTGTACCTACCTAGTCGTGCCTTAGACCTCGTTCAGGCAGGTGACGATGCCAAGGATGTGGTTTTTGTAGATGTCGATTTTCAGACAGGCAAATGCTACCTAGATGGAGTCGAGCTGGAGGAGCAAGCCTTCGCCTTTGACCATTATGCCATTATCCAAGAATCCATCAAACGAATCCAAGGCCGTCTCGACTGGAATCCGACCTTCCTCTATCTGCTGGAGGAGGAGTTCACTGTCTACGAGGGGACTGAACTGGTTAATCTCATCAACCCTGGTCGCCCAATTGTCAGCAATAACTTTCTCGTAAAATACGGAGAATATGTAGAAGAAGTCGGACTCAAACGAGTACCCAAAAAGAAACCAAGAAAAACCTATCGATTGAAATAAAAAGTGAGGTCGGGACAAAGTTCCCGACCTTTTTATTTATCATCATTTTTTATGAATGGCTATCTTTCTTAGGATTCCTCAACATGTGAGTAAAGAAGTCTTTGTATCGATACTTGAGATATTTTTCGTGTAGGAATAACAAAGCGATATAAACAATCAAAAAGATTGTAGTCAGATAGAAGACATCAAATGCAGTTCGCGCATAGTAAGTGGCTGATTGATAAGAGCCAATAGCTCCCAAAATCAACCAAGGAAGATACTTGTAATACTTATTTAGCATAAGAGTGCACCTCCTATATTCTATTTCAATGTTATTATATTCCTTTATCTAATGCAATGCAAGCGATTACACAAAAGCGATGCAAAAAATAGGACTCTAATCTAAGAAATTTTCTATTTTTTCGTTTCGATTACGAATAGAAATAGTAGAGAGAAATTTTTTTAAAATAGTTTCTCTAAATAGTTGACAGATTCAAAGCCCAATGTTACAATTATATTACAAAAAGATTTCTTAACATTTCAAAAATGTTACAAAGGAGTAGAAAAATGAAAAAGAAAACCTATATCAAATTGATGGCAGCGACTGTATTGGCTTCTACCTTGCTACTGGGAGCTTGTGGAAATAAAAACGAAACCACTCAAACCAGCAGCTCTGCCAAGACAAGTCAATCATCAAGTTCTAAAGCAGCTTCTTCTAGCAAAGAAAGCAAGACACAAAAATCTTCAAGCTCAGCTTCATCTGAAAAGGCTCAGGCATCTTCTGGTCAGTCTTCTACAACGGCAGATCAGTCACAAGCGAAACCAGCACCTGAATCAAGACAAGAACAAGCAGCTCCTAGTCAACAAGCCCCATCTCAGGCACCTTCAACTCAGCAAGGTTCTCAAGCCCAGTCTAACCAGTCAGGCTATGATCCAACAACTGACCGCCAACTTCAAGACAAGCAAGCAGAACACAACAAACGCTACAAGGGTGTTTTAACCATGGTCGATGGTGATTTCTCAGCAGTTGCAGGCAACTGGAAGGGAGCAAATGGCGAAGCTATTACGGTTTCATCAGGGGGCCAATTTACAGTAGAAACTGCAGATGGAAAGAAAGAAAACTATTCTATCAGAGGCTACTCTTACACCCTTGATGATGGTAAGTATAATGCCAAAATCGGTGGAGGAAAAATCATCCAAATTACAACAGGTGCGGATGGTAAAGTTTCGAGTGTTGCCTTGATTCAATAATAGTATCTAGGTTTTCCTAGGAGCTAAAAAACCGTAAACTCAAGCGAGTTACGGTTTTTTGTGTATTATGCTTTGTCTAATTGCAAGAGAGTTTCAATCTCTGCTAGGGTACTAGCTTGTGAAATGGCTCCACGAAGTTTGGCAGCGCCAGATGTCCCCCGGAGGTAGTGAGGAGCGAGGCCGCGGAATTCACGAACGGCTACGTTTTCTCCTTTGAGGTTAATCAAGCGTTTCAAATGTTCGTAGGCGATTTTCATCTTGTCTTCAAATGTCAAGTCAGGGAGAATTTCTCCAGTTTCAAAGTAGTGGTTGATCTGGTTGAAGAGGTAGGGATTACCCATGGCTGCGCGACCAATCATAACCGCGTCAGCCCCGACTTCTTCGATACGCTGTTTGGCTTCTTGGACCGTACGGATGTCACCATTGGCGATAAATGGAATCTTGGTTAGAGCTTGAGCGACCTTGTGAAGAGTCTCAAGGTCTGCGTGACCTGTGTACATTTGTTCACGGGTACGGCCGTGCATAGCGAGGGCAGAGACACCTGCAGCCTCAGCAGCGAGGGCATTCTCCACGGCTAAGGATGGATCAGACCAGCCTGTACGCATTTTGACAGTGAGGGGGATATCAAGGACAGATTGGACCTTGTTGATAATAGAGTAGATCTTGTCTGGATCCTTGAGCCACATAGCGCCAGCTTCGTTTTTCACGATTTTGTTAACTGGGCAGCCCATGTTGATATCGACGATATCAGTCTTGGTGTTTTCTTGGATGAATTCTGCTGCGCGTGCGAGGCTATCTTCGTCGCTACCAAAGAGTTGGATAGAAACGGGGTTCTCACCTTCATCTATATGAAGCATATGTAGAGTTTTTTCGTTGTTGTATTGGATTCCCTTGTCAGAGACCATTTCCATCACAACGAGTCCAGCCCCGAGCTCTTTTGCGATGGTACGAAAGGCTGAGTTGGTGACACCAGCCATGGGTGCTAAAACGGTACGATTGGGAATCTCAACATTGCCAATCATAAAAGGTGTATTAAGATTTGTCACGAATGAGTTCCTCCAAGTCGTTTTCATCAAAGTTATAAGTTGTTTGGCAGAATTGGCAAGTGATTTCTGCCCCGTGGTCTTCCTCTTTCATTTCCTCTAAGTCTGAAGTTGGAAGGCTGGCAAGAGCGTCCATAAAGCGATCTTTGCTGCAGTCACATTGGAAACGAATTTCTTCTTCAGATAGGCGTTTGTATGATTCGTCACCATAAATAGCCTTGAGGAGAGCTTCGATATGGTCGTCGCTTTCCAGAAGGGTTGAGATGGCTGGCATTTCTTGGATGCGTTTTTCAAAGCGGGCAATCTCTTCTTCCTTGGCTCCTGGCAAGACTTGGAGAAGAAAACCTCCGGCAACTTTGACCTTGTCGTCTTTATCCAAAAGAACATTGAGGCCGACTGCTGAAGGGGTTTGTTGGCTTTCAGTCAGGTAGTAGGCTAAGTCTTCACCGATTTCCCCAGAGATGAGGGGAGTCATGGAGTTGTAGGGATTTCCAGTACCGTAGTCTGTGATAACGAGGAATTGACCGTTTCCAACAAAAGGTCCAACAAGGACTTCACCAGTTGCAGTTTTTTTGATGTCAACACCTGAATTTTGAACGTAGCCTTTGACGTTTCCCTTGGTATCTGCAACTGTGATGATGGCGCCGAGAGAGCTAGTTCCAAGAACTTTAACCGTTAGCTTGGTATTTCCTTTTTCATTGGCTGCGAGAATCTGGCTAGCGATAAGGGTGCGACCAAGTGCAACGGTTGAACTGGCTTGAGTTTGATGTTTTTCTTGAGCAGTGCGGACGGTTTCCGTGCTGTCAAGAACGAAAGCACGAAAAGAACCACTTTCTGATATTGTTTTAATAATTTTATCCATAGCTACTATTTTAGCATAAAAATGCCTAAAGGGGGAGTCGTGTGTTTGCTGTTTCTGTGGAATAATGACGAGGAAATCAACCTTAAAATAAAATGAGAAACAGATTATTTCAGCATTTGAAAGATTTATGCTATGCTTGTAGGAGAAAATGAAAGGGGTAACAAATGTATTTAGGCGATTTGATGGAAAAAGCAGAATCTGGTCAATTTTTAGTCCTTTCCTTTCTATTACAAGATTCGCAGACAACAGTCAAGAAAGCCATGGAAGAAACAGGTTTTTCAAAGGCGACCTTAACCAAGTACATTTCTCTGATTAACGAAAATGCCTTGGAAAGAGGTTTAGAGCTGACCATCCACTTGGAAGATGAAAATCTGCGTCTGTCGATTGGTGCAGATACCAAGGGAAGAGAGATTCGGAGCTTGTTTTTAGACAATGCCATTAAGTACCAAATTTTGGTTTACCTTCTCTATCACCAACAGTTTCTAGCTCATCAGTTGGCTCAAGAATTGATGATTAGCGAGGCCACGCTTGGTCGCCACTTAGCTAGTCTAAATCAGATTTTGTCAGAGTTTGACTTATCCATCCAAAATGGCCGTTGGCGAGGTCCGGAGCATCAGATTCGCTATTTTTATTTCTGTCTTTTCCGCAAGATTTGGTCCAGTCAGGAGTGGGAAGGTCACATGCAGAAAGCTGAGAGAAAACAAGAGATTGCTACCCTAGAAGAAATCTGCGGTGCTAGCTTGTCTTCAGGTCAGAAATTGGACTTGGTTCTCTGGGCTCACATCAGTCAACAGCGTCTTCGGGTCAATGCCTGTCAGTTTCAAGTCATAGAAGAAAAAATGCGAGGGTATTTTGACAATATTTTCTATCTTCGTTTGCTGAGAAAGGCTCCGTCCTTTTTTGCTGGGCAACACATCCCTCTAGGAACTGAGGATGGTGAGATGATGGTATTCTTTTCATTTCTCCTTTCCCATCGTATCTTGCCCCTTCATACTATGGAGTATATCCTTGGTTTCGGAGGGCAGTTAGCCGATTTGCTGACGCAATTGATTCAAGAGATGAAGAAAGAGGAGTTGCTGGGGGACTACACAGAGGACCATGTCACCTATGAACTCAGTCAGCTCTGTGGTCAAGTTTATCTATACAAGGGCTATATCTTGCAAGATCAGTACAGATACCAGACAGAGAATCGCCATCCCTATTTGCTGATGGAACATGATTTTAAAGGGACTGCAGAGAGAATTTTTCATATCTTGCCAGCCTTTCATCAGGGAACGGATTTGGATAAGAAAATTCTCTGGGAATGGCTTCAGTTGATAGAGTATATGGCAGAAAATGGTGGCCAACATATGAGTATTGGTCTGGATTTGACATCTGGTTTTCTTGTCTTTTCTAGGATGGCTGCCATTTTGAAACGGTATTTGGAATACAATCGTTTCATTACTATTGAAGCCTATGAGCCCAGTCGACATTATGATTTGTTAATTACTAACAACCCGATTCATAAGAAAGAACAGACTCCGGTTTATTATTTAAAAAATGATTTGGATATGGAGGATTTGGCGAAGATTCGTCAGATGCTCTTTGCCTAAAAGGCCTGAATTTTCAGGTCTTTT
The DNA here is from genome assembly GCF_000187645.1 of Streptococcus sp. C300. Classification (GTDB taxonomy): domain Bacteria; phylum Bacillota; class Bacilli; order Lactobacillales; family Streptococcaceae; genus Streptococcus; species Streptococcus oralis_CQ. The sequence continues at coordinate 925,056 of NZ_GL732466.1, read as the reverse complement.
TTTTGTGAAATTCGCACAATCTCCTCACATTTTTTTAAAATTTTAAAAAAATTGATAAACAAGAAAGCGCTTTATTTTGTATACTAGTTACTGTAAAGAGGGATCCCCTCAAGATTTTATCAGGAGGACAGCACATGTCACAAGAAAAATACATCATGGCTATTGACCAAGGAACGACCAGTTCTCGTGCCATCATTTTTAACAAAAAAGGAGAAAAGGTCAGCTCTAGTCAAAAAGAATTCACTCAGATTTTCCCTCAAGCAGGTTGGGTTGAGCACAATGCCAATGAAATTTGGAACTCTGTTCAGTCAGTTATCGCGGGTGCTTTCATCGAAAGTGGTGTGAAACCAAGTCAAATCGAAGCAATCGGGATTACCAACCAGCGCGAAACAACTGTCGTCTGGGATAAGAAAACAGGCCTCCCTATCTATAATGCTATCGTTTGGCAATCACGCCAGACAGCACCTTTAGCTGAACAACTAAAAAGCCAAGGTTATGTGGAAAAATTCCATGAAAAGACTGGTTTGATCATCGATGCTTACTTCTCAGCGACTAAGGTTCGCTGGATTCTGGACCATGTAGAAGGTGCTCAAGAGCGAGCTGAAAAAGGAGAATTGCTCTTTGGTACCATTGATACTTGGTTGGTTTGGAAATTGACTGACGGTGCGGCTCACGTGACGGACTACTCCAATGCAGCCCGTACCATGCTCTATAACATTAAAGAACTCAAATGGGATGATGAGATTTTAGAAATCCTCAACATTCCGAAGGCTATGCTTCCAGAAGTTCGTTCTAACTCTGAAATCTACGGCAAGACTGCTCCATTCCATTTCTACGGTGGAGAAGTGCCAATTTCAGGTATGGCTGGGGACCAACAGGCAGCCCTCTTCGGTCAGTTGGCCTTTGAACCTGGTATGGTCAAGAATACTTATGGAACAGGTTCTTTCATCATTATGAACACTGGTGAAGAGATGCAGTTGTCTGAAAACAACCTTTTGACAACGATTGGTTACGGAATCAACGGCAAGGTTTACTATGCCTTGGAAGGTTCTATCTTTATCGCAGGAAGTGCCATTCAGTGGCTTCGTGATGGACTTCGCATGGTTGAAAATTCACCAGAGTCTGAAAAATATGCTCTCAATTCTCATAACAATGACGAAGTTTATGTCGTACCTGCCTTTACAGGTCTAGGGGCTCCATACTGGAACCAAAATGCTCGTGGTTCGGTCTTTGGCTTAACTCGTGGAACAAGCAAAGAAGACTTTATCAAGGCAACTTTGCAATCTATCGCTTATCAAGTACGTGACATCATCGACACCATGCAAGTGGATGCTCAGACTGCTATTCAAGTCCTCAAAGTCGACGGCGGTGCAGCCATGAACAACTTCCTCATGCAGTTTCAGGCTGACATTTTGGGAATCGATATTGCCCGCGCTAAAAACTTAGAAACAACTGCCCTAGGTGCGGCTTTCCTAGCTGGTTTGGCAGTGGGTTACTGGAAGGATTTGGATGAGTTGAAACTCTTGAACGAGACAGGAGAACTCTTTGAGCCATCCATGAACGAATCGCGCAAGGAACAACTTTATAAGGGCTGGAAGAAGGCTGTGAAAGCAACTCAAGTCTTTGCGGAAATCGATGACTAATACTGGAAGAATAAAGCGACTCAGTTAGAAAGTGTGTAAATATGGAATTTTCAAAGAAAACACGTGAATTATCAATTAAAAAAATGCAGGAACGCACCTTGGATCTCTTGATTATTGGTGGGGGGATTACAGGAGCTGGTGTAGCCTTGCAGGCGGCAGCTAGTGGTCTTGACACTGGTTTGATTGAAATGCAGGACTTCGCAGAAGGAACATCTAGCCGTTCAACAAAATTGGTCCACGGAGGTCTGCGTTACCTTAAGCAATTCGATGTAGAAGTAGTCTCAGATACAGTTTCTGAGCGTGCAGTGGTTCAACAAATCGCTCCACACATTCCAAAACCAGATCCAATGCTCTTGCCAGTTTACGATGAGGATGGAGCGACCTTTAGCCTCTTCCGTCTCAAAGTAGCCATGGACTTGTACGACCTTTTGGCAGGTGTTAACAACACGCCAGCCGCTAACAAGGTCTTGAGCAAGGAAGAACTCTTGGAACGCCAGCCAAACTTGAAGAAAGAAGGCTTGGTAGGAGGTGGGGTTTACCTTGACTTCCGTAATAACGATGCGCGTCTCGTGATTGAAAACATTAAACGTGCCAACCAAGACGGTGCTCTCATTGCCAACCATGTTAAGGCAGAAGGCTTCCTCTTTGACGAAAGTGGCAAGATTACAGGTGTTGTAGCTCGTGATTTGTTGACAGACCAAGTCTTTGAAATTAAGGCTCGTCTGGTGATTAACACAACAGGTCCTTGGAGCGACAAGGTACGTAATTTGTCCAATAAGGGAACCCAATTCTCACAAATGCGTCCAACTAAGGGAGTGCACTTGGTAGTGGATTCAAGCAAGATCAAGGTTTCACAGCCAGTTTACTTTGACACAGGTTTGGGCGATGGCCGGATGGTCTTTGTACTTCCACGTGAAAACAAGACTTACTTTGGTACAACGGATACAGACTACACAGGCGATTTGGAACATCCAAAAGTGACTCAGGAAGATGTAGATTATCTACTTGGTATTGTCAACAACCGCTTCCCAGAAGCCAACATCACCATTGATGATATCGAAAGTAGCTGGGCTGGTCTTCGTCCATTGATCGCAGGCAATAGCGCTTCTGACTACAATGGAGGAAATAACGGAACCATTAGTGATGAGAGCTTCAATAGCTTGATTGCGACTGTCGAGGCTTATCTCTCGAAAGAAAAAACGCGTGAAGATGTTGAGTCTGCTGTCAGCAAGCTTGAAAGCAGCACGTCTGAAAAACATTTGGACCCATCTGCAGTTTCACGTGGTTCGAGCTTGGATCGTGATGATAACGGCCTTTTGACCCTTGCTGGTGGTAAAATCACAGACTATCGTAAGATGGCTGAAGGGGCTATGGAGCGCGTGGTTGATATCCTCAAAGCAGAATTTGACCGTAGCTTTAAACTCATCAACTCGAAGACTTATCCTGTTTCAGGTGGAGAATTGAACCCAGCAAATGTGGACTCTGAAATTGAAGCTTTTGCTCAACTTGGAGTTTCACGTGGTTTGGATAGCAAGGAAGCTCACTATCTGGCAAATCTTTACGGTTCAAATGCACCGAAAGTCTTTGCCCTTGCTCACAGCTTGGAACAAGCGCCAGGACTCAGCTTGGCAGATACCTTGTCCCTTCACTATGCAATGCGCAATGAGTTGGCTCTGAGTCCAGTTGACTTCCTCCTTCGTCGTACCAACCACATGCTCTTTATGCGTGATAGTTTAGACAGCATCGTTGAGCCAGTTCTGGATGAAATGGGACGATTCTATGATTGGACAGAAGAAGAAAAAGCAGCCTACCGTGCGGATGTCGAAGCAGCTCTTGCTCAAAACGATTTGGCAGAACTAAAAAATTAAGAAAAACTAGAAGAGAGGGAAGCAGGATTTCCTTGCCTTCTCTCTCCTTCTTTTAAATGGAGACAAAGATATGATGAAAGAATTATTTGGAGAATTTTTGGGGACCTTAATCCTCATCCTCCTAGGAAATGGTGTTGTTGCAGGTGTGGTTCTTCCCAAAACCAAGAGCAACAATTCAGGATGGATTGTGATTACTATGGGATGGGGAATTGCTGTAGCCGTTGCGGCCTTTGTATCTGGCAAGCTTAGCCCAGCACACCTAAATCCAGCTGTGACGTTTGCGATGGCCTTAAAAGGAACGCTCTCTTGGGGTTCTGTTTTCCCTTATATCCTAGCCCAATTCGCAGGAGCGATGGTGGCTCAGATTTTGGTTTGGTTGCAATTCAAACCACACTATGAGGCAGAAGAAAATGCAGGCAATATCCTAGCGACCTTTAGTACTGGACCAGCAATCAAGAACACAGTATCCAACTTGGTTAGCGAAATCCTTGGAACCTTTGTTTTGCTCTTGACAATCTTTGCCTTGGGGCTCTATGACCTTCAAGCCGGTTTAGGGACCTTTGCAGTGGGGACCTTGATTGTTGGTATCGGTCTTTCACTAGGTGGGACAACGGGTTATGCCTTGAACCCAGCCCGTGACCTTGGACCTCGTATCATGCACAGCATCTTGCCAATTCCAAACAAGGGAGATGGAGACTGGTCTTATGCTTGGATTCCTGTTGTAGGACCTATCCTCGGAGCGGCCCTAGCAGTTCTCGTATTTTCACTTTTCTAAGATAAAAGAGTTATTGGCAACAGAGTTTGAGATGAAAATCTCAGGCTCTTTTTTGATGGCCAAAACATTAATATTTTAACTTATCTTAAAATAAGCTAAAACCAATTTTTAAGTTATGGTAAACAGTTGAAAAAAAGGTTGATAAAGTGGTAAAATGTTAGGAAGATAAGATACTAACAATACATACTGATAGTTAATAGAAATAATATATTAATGGATAGCTTATGAAAAAACAACGAAATTTACATGTATTCTTAGGCCGGACGGCTCTATATTTTGTAATCTTACTTGGTTTACTTTATTTTTTTAGTTACCTTGGTCAGAGCCAAGGCACCTTTATTTATAATGAGTTCTAGTTTAAAGGAGAAGAGGAACAGTGTCTAATAAACCGATAAAAGATATGATTGAAACGATTGAGCACTTTGCTCAAACGCAACCAACATATCCTGTCTACAATGTTTTAGGGCAAGAGCATACTTATGGTGATCTGAAGGCTGATTCGGATAGTTTGGCTGCAACCATCGACCAACTAGGCTTGTCTGAGAAATCTCCAGTCGTCGTTTTTGGTGGTCAGGAATATGAGATGTTAGCTACCTTTGTAGCGCTAACTAAGTCAGGTCATGCCTACATTCCAATTGATAGCCATTCGGCCTTGGAACGAGTTTCTGCTATCGTAGAAGTTGCAGAGCCAAGCTTGATTATTGCTATCTCAGATTTTCCATTAGAGCAAACTAGCACACCGATGCTGAATTTAAAGCAAGTCCATGAAGCTTTTGCTCAAGCTTCTAGCTACGAGATGACCCATCCAGTCAAGGGAGATGACAACTACTACATCATCTTTACTTCTGGTACGACTGGTAAGCCAAAGGGAGTGCAGATCTCCCATGATAATCTCCTCAGCTTTACCAACTGGATGATTACAGATAAGGAATTTGCGACGCCAAGTCGTCCGCAAATGCTGGCTCAACCCCCTTATTCTTTTGACCTATCTGTCATGTACTGGGCACCGACTTTGGCACTTGGTGGCACGCTTTTCGCTCTTCCTTCAGTTATTACCCAGGACTTTAAGCAACTCTTTGCGACCATCTTTTCCTTGCCCATCGCTATCTGGACTTCAACGCCTTCCTTTGCAGATATGGCCATGTTGTCAGAAGACTTTAACAGCGAGAAAATGCCTGGAATCACGCATTTCTACTTTGATGGCGAAGAATTGACAGTCAAAACAGCTCAAAAACTGCGCGAGCGATTTCCAAATGCTCGTATTATCAATGCCTATGGTCCAACAGAAGCGACAGTAGCTTTGTCAGCAGTTGCTGTAACAGACGAGATGTTGGCGACTCTCAAACGCCTGCCAATCGGCTATACCAAGGCTGATTCTCCGACCTTTATCATTGATGGGGAAGGTAAGAAAGTTCCAAATGGTGAACAGGGAGAAATTATCGTTTCTGGGCCAGCTGTTTCAAAAGGCTATATGAACAATCCTGAAAAAACGGCAGAAGCTTTCTTTGAGTTTGAAGGTCTACCAGCCTACCACACAGGGGATGTAGGAACCATGACAGATGAGGGCTTGCTTCTCTATGGTGGACGAATGGATTTCCAGATTAAGTTTAATGGTTATCGCATTGAGCTTGAAGATGTCTCTCAAAACCTCAACAAGTCTCGCTACATCGAGTCGGCAGTTGCTGTCCCGCGTTATAACAAGGACCACAAGGTGCAAAATCTACTGGCCTATGTCATCCTAAAGGACGGTGTTCGTCAGCAGTTTGAACGTGATATCGATATTACCAAGGCTATCAAAGAAGACCTAGCAGATATCATGATGTCTTATATGATGCCGTCTAAGTTTCTCTATCGAGACAGTTTACCACTAACTCCTAATGGTAAAATTGATATCAAGGGCTTGATTAACGAGGTAAACAGTAGATGATGGAGCTTTATAAACAGCTACCTCATTTGGAACCTTATGGTGATCTTCAGTACTTTTTATACGTAATTGTTGCGACTTTACCTATCTTTATCGGTCTTTTTTTCAAGAAACGTTTTGCCTTGTACGAGGTGCTCGTTAGTCTCTTCTTTATCATCACCATGTTGGTCGGTGGAAAGACGAATCAAATAAGCGCTCTTATCCTTTATGTTATTTGGCAAGTGCTGCTTGTATCTTTCTACAAAAGGTACAGGAAACAACGGGATAGTAAATGGATATTTTACCTGATTAGCTTTCTATCTCTATTGCCAATCGTCTTTGTGAAAGTATCTCCTGCTATTCATGGACCTCAATCTTTGTTTGGCTTTTTAGGGATTTCTTACTTAACCTTTCGTGCAGTTGGGGTTATCGTTGAGTTGAGAGACGGTGTCATCAAGGATTTAACGATTTGGCAATTCTTACGTTTTCTTCTCTTTATGCCGACTTTCTCAAGTGGTCCCATTGATCGTTTTAAACGCTTCAATGAAAATTACGAGACCATTCCTGAGCGGGATGAGCTGATGGATATGCTAGAAGAGGCTGTCAAATATATCATGCTTGGTTTCCTCTACAAGTTTATCTTGGCTCACATTTTAGGAGAGACATTATTGCCTCCGCTGAAAAATTTGGCCTTGCAGACAGGTGGTTTCTTTAACCTCTACGCTTTAGCGGTCATGTACACCTTTGGCCTGGAGCTCTTCTTTGACTTTGCGGGCTACTCTATGTTTGCCTTAGCCATTTCAAACTTGATGGGTATTCATAGTCCTATCAACTTTAACAAGCCCTTTTTGTCAAGGGATTTAAAAGAGTTTTGGAATCGCTGGCACATGAGTCTGTCTTTCTGGTTCCGTGACTTTGTCTTTATGCGGATGGTCATGGTGTTGACCAGAAAGAAGGTCTTTAAAAATCGCAATGTCACTTCAAGTGTAGCCTATATTCTCAATATGCTGATTATGGGATTTTGGCATGGTGTGACCTGGTACTACATCGCCTATGGACTTTTTCATGGGATTGGGCTGGTCATCAATGATGCTTGGGTTCGTAAGAAAAAAACACTCAATAAAGAACGGAAAAAAGCTGGAAAGGGTTCCTTACCTGAGAATCGCTGGATTCAGTTGCTTGGCATGGTTGTCACCTTCCATGTCGTGATGGTTTCATTCTTAATCTTTTCTGGATTTTTGAATGATTTATGGTTTAAAAAATAAAAGGATATAAAAAATGGATATCAAATCAGAAGTTATTGAAATTATTGATGAGTTGTTTATGGAAGATGTTTCTGACATGATGGATGAAGATCTTTTTGATGCCGGTGTCTTGGATAGCATGGGAACGGTTGAATTGATTGTTGAGATTGAAAACCGTTTTGACATTCGTGTTCCAGTGACGGAGTTCGGTCGTGATGACTGGAATACGGCTAATAAAATCGTAGAAGGTATTACGGAGTTGAAGAATGCTTAAACGCTTGTGGCTGATCTTCGGGCCTATCTTCATTGCTGGATTTTTGGTTCTTCTACTCATCTTTTTTTATCCAGGTACAACAAGCCATAATCTGACAGAGGAGAAATATTCGGCGGCTTCTGTTAGTGCAGAGAGTTTTAAAGAGAGAAGCCAAAAAGTAAGGGCTCTTACGGATCCAAATATGCGTTTTATTCCTTTTCTAGGGTCTAGTGAATGGATTCGATTTGATAGTGTCCATCCAGCTGTTTTAGCGGAAAAATACCATCGTCCCTATCGTCCTTACTTTCTAGGTCAAGCAGGAGCAGCCTCTCTAAATCAATATTTTGGTCTACAGCAAATTTTGCCAGAAATAGAGAATAAGCAGGCTGTATTTGTGATTTCGCCTCAGTGGTTTACCGAGACAGATTATGAACCCGCAGCGTTTCAGAGATTTTTTAACAGTGACCAATTGACAGCTTTTTTGGGAAATCAATCTGGTGACATTGCTGCAAAGCATGCGGCTATTCGATTGTTAAAGCAGAATCCTAATGTTGCGTTAAAAGGCATTGTTCAAAAACTGTCAAAGGGTGAAGAATTATCAGATGTTGATCAGGTTGCTATTGATATTTTTGCGCGATTCAACGAAAAACAATCTGCTCTCTTTGGACAATTCTCCATTCGAGGACAACTCAAGTACAAGGAACACGTGGAGAACTATTTAAAAGATCTTCCGGAACAATTTTCTTATGATGAGTTAGAAAAAATTGTTCGTAAGGACGCAGAAGCAAATACGACCAATAACGATATGGGGATGGAAAATCATTTCTATACGAGAGAGATTCAAAAGGATTTAAAAAAATGGGAAGGGTATCAAAAAAATTACAACTTCCTCAAGTCCTCCGAGTACAATGATTTGCAGCTGGTCCTCAATCAATTTGCTAAGTCGAATGTCAATGTGCTCTTTGTCATTCAGCCGGTTAACAAGAAGTGGATGGAGTACACAGGGCTCAGTGAAGAGATGTACCAGCATGCAGTGGAGAAAATTCGTTACCAATTAGAAAGTCAGGGTTTTACCAATATTGCTGATTTTTCAAAAAATGGAGGGGACCCTTATTTTGTTAAGGATACCATTCATCTAGGATGGTTAGGTTGGCTAGCTTTTGATAAGGTTGTCAATCCTTTCTTGACGGATCCGAAACCAGCTCCAGACTACAAGATGAATGACCGCTTCTTTAGCAAGGACTGGGCGACCTATGATGGGAACATCAAAGATTTCAAATAGAATGGTCTAAAAGTTTGGGAATTAAACCCAAGCTTTTTTGTTTAAATGGCGAATATTTAAGATGAAAATAGGTCAAAAGTTTCAAAATTTTTAGAAATAGCGTATAATATAAAAGAGAAAAAGAAAAGAAAGGGATTTTAAAATGAACAAACGTTCTTTATTACCTGTCTTATCGACAGCCCTGTTAGCTCCAGCCTTCTTAGCTGGACAGGTCTATGCTGAAGAAGCAACTGCCCCTGCAGAAAGTCCTGCAGTTATAGCAAATCCAGCAAATTCAGCAACTTCAGAAACTCCTGCAGCTCCAACAACAGAGGCGGCAAGTCCTACAAGTGCTGAATCGACGGAAGCAAAGGAAGCTCCTGTTGAATCTCCTAAAAGCGAAGAAAAAGACACCGTTATCTTACACACCAATGATGTTCATGGCCGTATTGTAGAGGAAAAGGGCGTAATTGGAGATGCCAAGCTAGCGACTGTCATTGAGCAGGAACGTGCGAAATCAACTCAAAATACTCTAGTTGTTGATGCGGGAGACGCTTTCCAAGGTTTGCCGATTTCCAACTCTACCAAGGGTGAAGCGCGTGCTGAAATTCTCAATCAGATGCAGTATGATGCCATGGCAGTAGGAAATCATGAGTTTGACTTTGGTTTAGACGAAGCTAAGAAATACAAGGAAATCTTGAAATTCCCATTACTTAGCTCAAATACTTATGTCAATGGAGCTCGTCTTTTTGAAGCTTCTACAATCGTTGATAAAGATAAGACTGTGGAAGGTGATGAGTTTGTTGTAATCGGCGTGACAACACCTGAAACAGCAACCAAAACTCACCCTAAAAATGTCAAAGGGGTAACTTTTACAGATCCAATCTCTGAAGTCAATAAGGTCATCGAAGAAGTTCAAGCCAAGGCTCGTGCAGAAGGTAAGGACTACAAACACTATGTTGTGCTGGCTCACTTGGGTGTGGATACCACAACCCCAGTAGAATGGCGTGGTTCAACTTTGGCAGAAGCTCTCTCTAAAAATCCTCGTCTCAAAGGCAAACGTGTGACAGTTATTGATGGGCATTCTCATACAGTAGCTTCCACAACTTATGGCGACAATGTTACCTATAACCAAACAGGAAGTTACCTTCATAATGTTGGGAAGGTTATCTACAAATCACGTCAGCTTTTGGGCAATCCAACTCAGATTCCGGCTGCTGATGCTAAAAAATTACCAGCCAATCCAACAGTTGAAAAACTAGTCAAAGACATTAAACAAAAATACGATGCTGAAAATGCAGTTGAGATTGTTTCAAACAGCCCTGTAGAACTAAACGGTGATCGTGAAAATGTTCGGGTCCGTGAAACCAACCTCGGAAACGTCGTGGCAGACTCGCTCTATCAGTATGGTCAAACAGGATTTAGCCATCCGACTGACATCGCTGTGACAAATGGTGGTGGCTTGCGTGAAACCATTGCAAAAGGCAAACCGATCACTAAAGGAAATGTCATTGCCGTTCTTCCATTTGGAAATACCATCTCACAAATACAAGTGACTGGGCAACAAGTATTGGATATGTTTGAAAAATCACTCGGATCTATCTTGCAGGTCGATAAGGATGGCAAGAAGGTCTTGGATGAGAACGGGCAACCATTGTTGGAGCCAAGTGGTGGTTTCTTGCAAGTTTCAGGTGTGAAGGTCTACTATGATACCAACCTACCATCAGGCAAACGTGTCTTGGCCATCCAGGTCAAAAACCGCACGACTGGTCGTTATGATCTTCTAGACCTTGCAAAGACGTACTATCTTGCAACCAATGATTTCTTAGCTGCGGGTGGTGATGGCTACACGATGTTAGGTGGTGCGCGAGAAGAAGGTCCTTCTATGGATGCTGCCTTTGAAGAGTATCTGAAAACCGCTGATTTGACCCAGTATGAAAAGATCAATCCGAACTCACGGACGATTTCTGTGGATTCTAAAAACTTTAGTCTACCAGTAGAAACGCCTCAAACGAATGCAGCTACTAACGATGCGACTACAAATGTGCCATTGACTTATGAGGTGGCAGGTCAATTTAGCAAGAAGGCAGTTGTCTCAGAAAAAGCTCTTCCAAATACAGGAAGTGAACAGTCCATCTTCTTGCTCTTGATGGGAATGGTAGCTGGTTTGGCAGGTATCTTATCGAGTCGAAAACCAAAGCAAAAATAGGTTAAATTTTACATCTAGAAGAGTCTAGGGAAACGTTTTTACGCCTTTTTCCCTTGACTCTTTTTTGGTTTATGATATAATTAACCAGTAAAGAATCGGTGGCTATCTCTATTTTTTACGAAAAAGATAGCTAGGGAAGGAGTAACACATGAGACAGCTTGCGCAGGAAATCGATAACTTTTTAAACGAGGTGATCTTGAGATCTGAGAACCAGCATGAAATTTTGATCGGGCATTGTACCAGTGATGTTGCCTTGACCAATACTCAGGAACACATCCTCATGCTCTTGTCAGAAGAATCCCTAACCAACTCGGAGTTGGCCCGTCGTCTTAACGTCAGTCAGGCAGCAGTGACCAAGGCTATCAAATCTTTGGTCAAAGAGGGTATGTTAGAGACATCTAGAGATCCAAAGGATGCGCGTGTGATTTTTTACCAACTGACAGAACTAGCTCGACCAGTGGCAGAGGAACACCACCATCATCATGAACACACGCTCTTAGCCTATGAACAAGTGGCAAGTCAGTTTACTCCAAATGAACAAGAAGTTATCCAGCGGTTTTTAACTGCTTTAGTAGGAGAAATCAAATAATGCGGTATATTACAGTAGAGGACTTGTCTTTCTATTATGACAAAGAACCTGTCCTCGAGCACATCAACTACAGTGTTGATAGTGGGGAGTTTGTCACCCTGACTGGTGAAAATGGAGCTGCCAAGACAACGCTTATCAAGGCGAGCCTAGGCATCTTGCAGCCAAGATTTGGCAAGGTAACCATCTCAAAGACAAATACTCATGGGAAAAAGCTTAGGATAGCTTATCTTCCCCAGCAGATTGCCAGTTTTAATGCTGGTTTTCCGAGTACGGTTTATGAATTTGTCAAGTCGGGTCGCTATCCGCGAAAGGGTTGGTTTCGTCGCTTGAACGCCCATGATGAGGAGCATATCAAGGCCAGTCTAGACTCAGTTGGTATGTGGGAACACCGTGACAAACGAATTGGCTCCCTCTCGGGAGGGCAAAAGCAACGAGCAGTGATTGCCCGGATGTTTGCTTCTGACCCAGATATCTTTGTCTTGGATGAGCCGACGACAGGGATGGATGCAGGAAGCAAAAATGAATTTTACGAACTCATGCACCATAGTGCTCACCATCATGGCAAGGCTGTTTTGATGATTACCCATGACCCTGAGGAGGTCAAGGCCTATGCAGACCGCAATATCCATCTAGTGCGTAACCAAGATTCGCCGTGGCGTTGTTTCAACGTTCACGAAAGCGACCAGGAGGTGGACCATGCTTAGTTTGTTATCTTATGACTTCATGCAGCGTGCCTTCTTGGCGGTCATTGCCATGAGTCTCTTTTCTCCAGTTCTTGGGACCTTCCTTATCTTACGTCGTCAGAGTCTCATGAGTGATACCCTCAGTCACGTTTCTCTGTCAGGGGTAGCCTTTGGTCTGGTTTTGGGAATTTCTCCAACTATTTCAACCATTGCTATCGTCTTGATTGCTGCGGTCTTTCTAGAGTATCTCCGGACAGTCTATAAGAACTTTATGGAAATCGGAACTGCCATCCTCATGTCAACAGGACTTGCAGTGTCTCTGATTGTCATGAGTAAGGGGAAAAGTTCGAGCTCCATGAGTTTGGACCAATACCTCTTTGGGTCTATTGTGACCATTAGCCAGGAGCAGGTGCTATTCCTCTTTGCCATTGCTGCGGTCGTTTTGCTCTTGACTTTCTTATTCTTACGTCCCATGTACATCCTGACTTTTGATGAGGACACGGCCTTTGTGGATGGCTTGCCAGTTCGTACCATGTCTATCCTCTTTAACATGGTGACAGGGGTGGCCATTGCCCTTATGATTCCAGCTGCAGGAGCCCTTTTGGTGTCGACCATTATGGTCTTACCAGCTAGCATTGCCCTTCGTCTGGGGAAAAACTTCAAATCCGTTATGTTACTAGCCAGCGCTATTGGTTTTTTGGGAATGGTGGCAGGACTTTATATTTCCTACTATGCGGAAACACCTGCCAGCGCTAGTATCACCATTATCTTTGTAGCTGTCTTTTTGTTAGTTAGTCTACTGAAACGTTTTATCAAATAGGAGAATGAAATGAAAAAACTGAGCTTACTACTGGCTAGTCTATGTGCCCTGTTTTTAGTGGCTTGTTCCAATCAAAAACAGGCAGATGGGAAATTAAATATCGTGACAACCTTTTACCCTGTCTACGAATTTACCAAGCAAGTCGCAGGAGATACTGCTAATGTAGAACTTCTAATTGGTGCTGGTACAGAACCTCACGAATATGAACCGTCTGCCAAGGCAGTTGCCAAAATCCAAGACGCAGATACCTTTGTCTATGAAAATGAAAATATGGAAACTTGGGTTCCAAAATTGTTAGAATCCTTGGATAAGAAAAAAGTGAAAACTATCAAGGCGACAGGTGATATGCTCCTCTTGCCAGGTGGTGAGGAAGAAGAGGAAGGGCATGATCATAGCGGCGAGGGTCACCATCACGACTACGATCCTCATGTTTGGCTTTCACCAGCACGCGCCATTAAACTAGTAGAGCATATCCGTGACAGCTTGTCAGCAGATTATCCTGATAAAAAAGAGACTTTTGAGAAGAATGCAGCTGCCTATATTGAAAAATTGCAAGCATTGGACAAGGCCTACACAGATGGTTTGTCTCAAGCTAAACAAAAGAGCTTTGTGACCCAGCACGCTGCCTTTAACTACCTTGCCTTGGACTACGGTCTCAAGCAAGTATCTATCTCAGGTCTCTCACCAGATGCAGAACCATCAGCAGCACGTTTGGCAGAATTGACAGAGTATATCAAGAAAAACAAGATTTCTTATATCTACTTTGAAGAAAATGCCTCACAAGCCCTAGCTAATACACTCTCAAAAGAAACAGGTGTCAAACTAGACGTGCTCAATCCGCTAGAAAGTCTAACAGAAGAAGCAACCAAGGCTGGTGAGGACTATATCTCCGTGATGGAGAAAAACCTCAAGGCTTTGAAACAGACAACGGACCAAGAAGGACCGGAAATCGAGCCAGAGAAGGAAGAAAATACCAAGACAGTTCACAATGGTTACTTTGAGGATGCAGATGTCAAAGACCGTACCTTGAGTGACTATGTAGGCAACTGGCAGTCAGTTTATCCTTTCCTTGAAGATGGGACCTTTGATCAAGTCTTTGACTACAAGGCTAAGTTGACTGGCAAGATGACCAAGGATGAGTACAAGGCCTACTATAGAAAAGGCTATCAGACAGATGTGACTAAGATCAACATCACGGACAACACTATGGAATTTGTTCAAGGTGGCCAAAGCAAGAAATTCACCTACAAGTATGTCGGCAAGAAAATCTTGACTTATAAGAAAGGCAATCGTGGCGTGCGTTTCCTCTTTGAAGCGACAGATGCGGATGCTGGACAGTTCAAGTATGTTCAGTTTAGTGACCACAATATTGCCCCAGTTAAGGCAGAACATTTCCATATCTTCTTTGGAGGTACTAGCCAAGAAGCTCTCTTTGAAGAGATGGATAACTGGCCAACCTACTACCCAGATAACCTATCTGGCCAAGAAATTGCCCAAGAAATGTTGGCGCATTGATGCAAGAGAGAATCCCGCAAATCTGCGGGATTTTTTGCTGGAAACGATTAGGTTGTTAGGTATTATAGTATCACAGATGTACTGTTCACAATGTGATAAAGAAGTCATTTTCTACTGACAGATTCTAACTAGCTGGCGAATGCAAAAGCTACGATTGTACAAATTATAGAATCTTTTCAGGGGATTTAGGAAGGAATCTTAGTCATATTGACGCTGCTATCGCTTTTTGTTATAGTCAAAGAGAGAGCGGTCTGGAACACTAGTTTATTCACAGTCTGTGGATAAGTCTAGGGGAAAATGATATATAATCCAGGGCGATGAAGCATCCTGATAATAGTTCCGTATGTTAGTGAATTTCTGGAAAGCTAGTAGAAACCCTAGTACAGAGCTGTTTGATAAAGGTCTGTTTAGGGTTACAGGTGAGCTAGAGACTGAAAAAGCTAGTTTTTAGGAATGTTTTCTTATCCACAAGTTGTGGATAACTTTGTGAACAAGAGAAAGAGATACGAGATGATGACGAACATAAAACCACATGGACCATTACCAAGTCAGGCCCAGCTAGCTTATCTGGGAGATGAACTAGCTGCCTTCATCCATTTTGGCCCCAATACCTTTTATGACCAGGAATGGGGAACAGGTCAGGAGGAGCCTGAACGCTTTAACCCGACCAAGTTGGATGCGCGTGAATGGGTTCGGGTGCTCAAAGAAACAGGTTTTAAAAAACTGATTGTGGTGGTCAAGCACCACGATGGCTTTGTGCTCTACCCGACAGCACATACAGACTATTCGGTCAAGGCTAGTCCTTGGCGGGATGGAAAGGGGGACTTGCTCCTTGAAGTTTCCCAAGCTGCAACTGAGTTTGACATGGATATGGGAGTTTATTTATCTCCTTGGGATGCCCATAGTCCCCTTTATCATGTGGACCGAGAAGCAGACTACAATGCCTATTATCTGGCTCAGTTGAAGGAAATCTTATCAAATCCTAACTATGGGAATGCTGGTAAGTTCACTGAGGTTTGGATGGATGGTGCTCGAGGGGAAGGGGCCCAGCAGGTCAACTATGAGTTTGAGACTTGGTTTGAAACCATTCGTGACTTGCAGGGCGATTGTTTGATTTTCTCAACTGAGGCAACTAGTATTCGCTGGATTGGGAATGAACGAGGCTATGCAGGGGACCCACTGTGGCAAAAGGTGAAACCAGACCAGCTGGGGACAGAGGCTGCGTTAGATTATCTACAGCACGGTGATCCCTCAGGGACGTTGTTTTCAATCGGTGAGGCGGATGTATCCCTTCGGCCGGGTTGGTTTTACCATGAGGATCAGGATCCCAAGTCTCTTGAGGAATTGGTCGAAATCTACTTTCACTCAGTGGGGCGGGGAACCCCTCTCTTGCTCAATATTCCGCCAAACCAAGATGGTCTCTTTGATGAAAGGGATATTCAGCGACTGTATGAATTTAGAGCTTACTGTGATGAGCTCTACAAAGAAGATTTGGCTCTGGGAAGCAAGGTATCTGGTCCGGCTCTATCACCAGACTTTGCCTGTCATCATCTGACAGATGGCCTGGAGACTAGTTCTTGGGCAAGTGATGCAGAACTGCCAATTCAGTTAGAGCTCGATTTAGAGTCACCTAAAACTTTTGATGTGATCGAGCTGAGGGAAGATTTGAAGCTGGGGCAACGCATCGCTGCTTTCCATGTTCAGGTAGAGTTGGATGGTATCTGGCAGGAGTTTGGATCCGGATTTACAGTAGGCTATAAACGCCTTTTGCGAGGATCCATGGTAGAGACTCAGAAGGTGCGTGTAATCATCACAGAGGCACAGGCTTTGCCTTTGTTAACCAAGATTTCTCTCTATAAAACTCCTACCTTGTCGAAAAAAGCAAACTCTCAGGATCTAGCTTTTTCTGAGAGCAGTCTAGCTGTGGCAAAGGGAGAAAATGTCCACTTTACAGTTAAGCGCAGAGAATCTAGTAGTCTTTTAGAAGCTAAGATTTCGATTCAACCAGGGATGGGGGTGCATGGTGTCGCCTATCAGGATGAGATTCATGTCCTTGCGTTTCAAGTTGGCGAGACTGAAAAAAAGCTAACGTTACCAACCTTGTATTTTGCAGGAGATAAAATCCTTGATTTTTATTTGAATTTAACGCTAGATGGGGAGCTTGTTGACCAGCTTCAGGTCCAAGTTTCATAAAAGAAGAACCTTTGCGAGATGCAGAGGTTCTTTTGGTTATGAGTGATTTGGCAACCAGCTGAGGGTGAAGGTCAGTTGCTCAGCTTTCAAGAGGTCTTGGTGTTGGATGCTAGATACTGGGGTATTGTCCAATCGGCACTCTTTGACAAAGTTGAAATGGCTGTAGTTTTGCTCGGCATGGATATCCAGCCATTTATTTTCCTTAGCCAGGTAGATACGGAGGTGGTCAAAGAGAGGGATTCCGAGATCGTAGCTGGGCTTGCCCGGACAGGTCGGATAAAAACCAAGAGCTGACCAAATGTACCAAGCCGAGAGACTGCCATTGTCCTCATCGCCAGGATAGGCTTCCCAGCTTGGGCGAAAGGCTTTCTGACGCAAGGTTTTGATGAGTAGAGCAGTGTAGTCGGGGTAGTCACTGTAGCGGAAGAGATAAGGGATGTGGAAGCTAGGCTGGTTGGAAATGACGATTTGCCCAAAAGGAGCGGTAGCCATCTCGCTCATTTCATGAATCTCGTAACCATAGCCTGTCGTTTCAAAGAGGGGAGCATCCTGACAGGCTTTCAAAAGGTAGTGGCTAAATGCTTCTTTTCCGCCCATGAGTTGACGCAAACCTGGGATGTCATGTAAGACGCCTAAAGTCGCTTGAATGGTAGAGCATTCGGCGTAGTCGCGTCCCCAACTATAAGGGGAGAAGTCAGGGCGGAAGTTTCTTTGACAATCTCGCGCACGCATATAGCCTGTCTCAGAGTCAAAGAGATGGCGGTAATTTTGTGACGAAGTTCTATAAGTTTCCGCGATGTCATTCTGACCTTGTTTTTCGGCACAGCTGGCGATGCAAAAATCACTATAGGCGTAGTCTAGGGTGTGGCTGACGCTTTCGTGGTGGTCGGTAGAGAGGTAGCCCAGTTCTTGGTATTGGGCTAATCCGTGACGACCATTGATGCCGAGAGGATCGGACTTGCTGGCTGTTTCAAGCATGGCTTGGAGGAGTTCTTCTTCTAGGTCGGGGGCCATGTCCTTGCAGGCGCTATCTGCGATAATGCCATCTAAAAGGGTACCAGGCATCATACCACGCTCGTCTGGGGCCAGCCATTTTGGAAGGAAACCAGTATCGCGGTAGCTATTGAGGAAACCTTCTAAAAAGCAGTGATAGTGTTCCGATATGATAAGGGCAAAGAGGGGGAAGGTGGTGCGGAAGGTATCCCAGAAGCCATTGTTGCTAAAGAGGACGCCGGGCTTGACAGTACCAGTAGTCAGATCCATATGAATGGTTTGCCCTGACTTGTTCACTTCATAAAATGTCTGTGGGAAGAGGAAGAGTCTGTAGAGGCAGTGATCAAAGAAGGTTCGGTCAGCCTCTCCTGTTTCCAGCACATCAAAACGATGGAGGAGATTTTCCCAGTCTGCTTGTGCATTTGCTTTACAGCTATCAAAGTCCTTCTGAGGTAGATTAAGCAGAGCCTGAGAAGGGGAGATGAAAGAAGTTGCTAACTGGATCTCAGCATGACTGCTTGCTAAGTCAATTCGCCAGTCTCCGACTTCTTGGCTGACAGCAAGAATATCCGTATTCATTTGTAGGGCAGTGAACAGTATCAGCGGATTTTTATTGGTCTCTGTTTTACCTTCTTGTCTTAGGGCCAGAGTCCGCTTATCTACCTGCTCAACTGTTAGGTCATCTGCTGCGTGAAGGTAGAGGGAGAGGGATTTGCCTTGCTTTTGCTCTAGGCGCATAGAGGCACCATAGCAGGTAGGGGTTAACTGGGTTTCAATCTGATAACGCAGAGAAAAGAGCTTCAAGTAGTGAGGCTGGAAGCAAGCTTTATCTATATCATAGGAAGACTGACGATGGAAGAGGCTGTCTCCACCTAGCTGGCCTATGACAGGTGTCAGAAGGAGCCAAGAGTAGTCGCCAATCCAAGGGCTGGGTTGATGGGTCAATCGAATCCCCTGAAAGATGGGCAGATGCGGATCGAAAAACCAAGCTCCCTCCTGATCGCTGGTCTGGGGAACAAAATAATTCATCCCAAAAGGCACGCCTGTGTATGGCAGGGTATTTCCCCGAGAGAAGGCATGCTTGCTAGCAGTACCAAAGCGGGTATCGATGGTTTCAAGTAGTGGTTTCATAAACTAACTTTCTGTAAACGTTTTTGTATACAGTATAACACAAAAATAAAGGAAGACAGCTAAAAGCTAAAATAAGTGCATAAATATCTAAATAAGATTTACAAACATACTCTTTTCTGTTAGAATGAGGCTAAGAAAGGAGATTATTATGAGTGAATTTGAAAAGAATCCTGCCAATGATGAATTGGTAGAAAAGGTGACGGAGCAGACTCCCGAGCTGACAGAAACAATTGAGCAAGGTCACAAAGAAGATCAGCCTAACATTGAGGAAGAGTCGAAAAGTGATCAAGTGGTAGAACCGAAGCAAGAAGGAATCAGCCTTCAAACCTTATTGCAAACAAAGCGCAAGGAAATCATTGCAGTACTTGCTATTGTTGCGCTTGCGATTGTCGCTTTCGTTGGCTACAATATTTATGACTCACAACCAAAGAGTATTATAGGCGAAGTAAAGGTTCAATTTTCAGGATATGAAGAAACTGGGAAGTTGACTTATAACAGCGAAGAAATCGCATCTAAAATCGAAGAATTGTCTTATCGAAAGGCTGGATTTAACAATAATCAAGCGAAAGCTTTGGTTCAAAAAGATCCTGTGGCTTATTCGGAAGTGAGTAGAAATCCGAAACTAGCAGCCATGTTACAAAAAGCTGAAGCGATGATTACGAGCGTCCAATTTAATTTCGATCGAACTAGTGAACTTAAAAATGGTGATGAGGTTACCTTTACAATCACAACGAATTCTCAAAGTGCAGCAGTCAAAGCAGAAAAGAAAACCTTTAAGGTTGCTGACTTGAAAGAGTATGAGAAAGTATCAACAGCGGATTTGCTCAAAGAAACTCCTGTGACATTTACTGGATTTAATGGGTATGGCATAGCGTCCATTACAGAAAATCCTAATAAAGATGGCTATTTCAACTTTGAAGATAACAAACGTCCGACAAACTTGAAGAACGGAGATACAGTTACTCTTACTGTTAGTGTGACCTATATCAATGAGTTAAAGTCAAAAGGAAAAGTTGTTGACAACAATAAGGTCGAGGTGACTGTTGAAGGGTTGAAAGACTTAAAAGATGTGAAGAACTTTGCGGATCTTCTGAAAAAGAATGATGACTATAGCAAGTCTGAAAATCAAAATAGTTCCTTTAGCACCTACACTTTAGAGTCGCAAGGCAGTTATTTGAAAGTCATCCCAGAAGAGAATAAAAAATCAAATGGAAAAGTTTCATTGATAACAGTTTATAAAGTAACTTGGTCAAGTGGCAATTCAAAAGAAGTTCGTTACAAATACTATGGTTATCAAGCTTACCTTTTGAAGGACAATAATCTAGATCTTGATGCCGCTTCTAAAGTATCAAGCTGGGGATCAAAAGATTTAGAAGGTCTAAAAGCTGAACTGGCTACCGAAGGTTATAAGGTTTACGAAGAAAAGAAAAGTGAATAAAAAGTTGGGGGAGAGCCCCAACTTTTTTTCATAAGTTTGTTTCAAAACGACTTTAGTTTGTGTATATCTTTTGGAGGCGTTTTTTTTTATACTGAACATGAAACTTGTTTGAAAGAGGTAAAATTAAAAATGGTTTATTCTAAAGAAATCGTCAGAGAGTGGCTGGATGAAGTAGCAGAGCGTGCCAAGGACCATCCGGAGTGGGTGGATGTCTTTGAGCGTTGCTACACCGACACCTTGGACAATACGGTTGAGATTCTAGAAGATGGTTCAACCTTTGTATTAACAGGGGATATCCCTGCCATGTGGCTTCGGGATTCGACTGCCCAACTCAGACCCTATCTTCATGTGGCTAAAAGAGATCCTCTCTTGCGTCAGACCATTGCAGGTTTGGTCAAGCGTCAGATGACCTTGGTGCTCAAGGATCCTTATGCCAACTCCTTTAACATTGAGGAGAACTGGAAGGGTCACCATGAGACTGACCACACCGACCTTAACGGCTGGATTTGGGAGCGTAAGTATGAGGTGGACTCGCTTTGCTATCCTTTGCAGTTGGCTTATCTCCTTTGGAAAGAGACTGGCGAAACCAGTCAGTTTGATGAAATTTTTGTCACAGCAACCAAGGAAATCCTTCATCTCTGGACGGTAGAGCAAGATCACAACAACTCTCCTTATCGTTTTATTCGGGATACAGACCGTAAGGAAGATACTCTGGTAAATGATGGTTTTGGTCCTGACTTTGCCGTGACAGGAATGACCTGGTCAGCCTTCCGTCCAAGTGATGATTGTTGTCAGTATAGCTACTTGGTTCCGTCCAATATGTTTGCGGTCGTTGTCTTGGGTTATGTCCAAGAAATCTTTGCAGGATTGAATCTAGCTGATAGCGAGAGTGTCATCGCAGACGCTAAACGTCTGCAAGCAGAGATCCAAGAAGGGATCGAAAACTATGCCTACACCACCAATAGCAAGGGCGAAAAGATTTACGCCTTTGAAGTGGATGGTCTAGGAAATGCCAGCATCATGGATGATCCAAACGTACCAAGTCTGCTGGCTGCGCCTTATCTGGGCTGCTGCGACATTGACGATGAGGTTTACCAAGCAACTCGTCGGACCATTCTGAGCCCTGAAAATCCATACTTCTACCAAGGAGAATACGTTAGCGGTCTCGGAAGTTCTCATACCTTCTATCGCTATATCTGGCCAATCGCCCTTTCTATCCAAGGCTTGACAACAAGAGATAAGGCGGAGAAGAAATTCTTGTTGGATCAGCTGGTTGCTTGCGATGGTGGTACAGGTGTTATGCATGAAAGCTTCCACGTGGATGACCCAACGCTTTACTCACGTGAATGGTTCTCTTGGGCCAACATGATGTTCTGTGAATTAGTCTTGGATTACCTGGATATTCGTTAAGGAGCTCGCTTTAGTTTCACCGATTCGTGTCAGAATCACACCTTTACATTTAAAACGTTAAAATTTAAATTTAGAATGAGGTTTTACTTCATGGAAAATGTTGTTGTACATATTATCTCACATAGTCACTGGGACCGTGAGTGGTACTTACCTTTTGAAAGCCACCGTATGCAGTTGGTGGAATTATTTGATAATCTTTTTGATCTCTTTGAAAATGACCCTGAGTTCAAGAGTTTCCACTTAGATGGACAAACCATTGTCCTCGATGACTATTTGGAAATTCGCCCTGAAAATCGCGACAAGGTCCAACGTTACATTGACCAAGGCAAACTCAAAATTGGTCCCTTTTACATCTTGCAGGATGATTACTTGATTTCAAGTGAAGCCAACGTCCGCAATACCTTGATTGGTCAAGTAGAATGTGCAAAATGGGGCAAATCCACTCAGATTGGTTACTTCCCAGATACCTTTGGAAATATGGGACAAGCTCCTCAAATCCTTCAAAAATCAGGTATTCACGTGGCAGCTTTTGGCCGTGGTGTCAAGCCGATTGGATTTGACAACCAAGTCCTCGAAGATGAGCAGTTCACATCCCAGTTTTCAGAAATGTACTGGCAGGGTGCGGACGGAAGTCGTGTCCTCGGTATCCTCTTTGCCAACTGGTATAGTAATGGGAATGAAATTCCAGTTGATAAGGATGAAGCCCTGGCCTTTTGGAAACAAAAATTGTCAGACGTGCGTGACTATGCTTCGACCAACCAGTGGTTGATGATGAACGGATGTGACCACCAGCCTGTACAGCGAAATCTGAGTGAAGCCATTCGTGTGGCCAATGAACTCTTCCCAGATGTGACTTTTGTGCATAGTTCCTTTGATGACTATATCCATGCAGTAGAAAGTGCTCTACCGGAGCAGTTATCAACGGTTACAGGTGAGTTGACAAGTCAGGAAACAGATGGCTGGTACACACTTGCCAACACTTCTTCATCACGCATTTACCTCAAACAAGCCTTCCAAGAAAATAGCAACCTCCTAGAACAAGTAGTGGAGCCATTGACTGTCATCACTGGTGGTCACAACCATAAGGACCAGTTGACCTATGCTTGGAAAGTTCTTCTACAAAATGCGCCACATGATAGTATCTGTGGCTGTAGTGTGGACGAGGTTCACCGTGAGATGGAAACACGTTTTGCCAAGGTCAACCAAGTCGGAAATTTCGTTAAGGCCAATCTTCTCAACGAGTGGAAGGGCAAAATCGCAACCCACGAAGCGCAAAGCGACCATCTCTTTACCGTCATCAACACAGGCCTACATGACAAGGTTGATACGGTCAGCACAGTAATTGATGTAGCGACTTGTGATTTCAAGGAATTGCACCCAACAGAAGGCTATAAGAAGATGGCAGCTTTGACCTTGCCAAGCTACCGTGTCGAAGACTTGGAGGGGCATGCTGTAGAAGCGAAAATCGAAGATCTGGGAGCTAACTTTGAGTATGATTTGCCAAAAGATAAGTTCCGTCAGGCTCGCATCGCTCGACAAGTGCGCGTGACAGTCCCTGTTCATCTGGCACCACTTTCTTGGACAACCTTCCAATTGCTTGAGGGAGAACAAGAACACCGTGACGGTATTTACCAAAACGGAGTGATTGATACGCCATTTGTAACGGTCAGTGTGGATGACAATATCACAGTCTACGACAAGACAACTCATGAAGCGTATGAGGATGTTCTTCGTTTTGAAGACCGTGGTGACATCGGAAATGAGTACATCTATTTCCAACCAAAAGGAACAGAGCCTATCTACGCAGAACTCAAAGGCTGTGAAGTCTTGGAAAATACAGCACGTTTTGCCAAGATTTTGCTCCAGCATGAATTGACAATTCCAGTAAGTGCAGACGAAAAACTGGATGCGGAACAAAGAGGTATCATCGAGTTTATGACGCGTGAAGCTGGGCGCTCAGAAGAATTGACAACCCTTCCTCTGGAAACAGAGATGACCGTCTTTGTTGACAATCCACAAATCCGCTTCAAGACTCGCTTTACCAACACCGCCGAAGACCACCGTATCCGTCTCTTGGTTAAGACTCATAACACTCGTCCAAGCAATGACTCTGAAAGTATCTATGAGGTGGTGACAAGACCAAACAAACCAGCTGCTTCTTGGGAAAATCCTGAAAATCCACAACACCAACAAGCCTTTGTCAGTCTGTATGATGATGAAAAAGGGGTGACGGTGGCCAATAAAGGACTGCACGAGTATGAAATCCTTGGCGACGATACCATTGCAGTGACCATCCTTCGTGCCTCAGGTGAGTTAGGTGACTGGGGTTATTTCCCAACACCAGAAGCTCAATGCTTGCGTGAGTTTGAAGTCGAGTTTACACTTGAATGCCACCAAGCAGGGGAACGCTTCTCCGCTTTCCGTCGTGCCAAAGCCTTCCAAACACCATTCACTAGTCTTCAAGTTGCTAAACAAGAAGGAAGTGTTGCTGCGACTGGTAGCCTCTTGAGTCATGCGGCACTCAGCTTACCACAAGTTTGCCCAACAGCCTTTAAAGTGGCTGAAAATGAAGAAGGATATGTCCTTCGTTACTACAATATGAGTCAAGAAAATGTGCGTATATCAGAACACCAACAAACCATTTTGGACTTGCTTGAACGACCATATCCAGTTCATTCAGGACTCTTAGCACCACAAGAGATTCGCACAGAATTGATCAAAAAAGAAGACATTTAACAGTTTTAAAGAATACTATGAGATAGAAAGGAGGGGCGAAAGAGTTAGGATGAACTACTGAGTCGCCCCTTTTTATGGGAAGAACAATGACCATTGCAACCATTGATATCGGAGGGACTGGGATTAAGTTTGCCAGTCTGACTCCTGATGGAAAAATACTAGATAAGACAAGTATTCCGACGCCAGAAAGTTTGGAGAATCTACTAGCTTGGCTAGACCAACGCTTATCAGAGCAGGATTACAGAGGGATCGCTATGAGCGTTCCAGGCGCGGTCAATCAAGAAACAGGTGTAATTGAGGGAATCAGTGCCGTACCTTATATTCACGGTTTTTCTTGGTATGAGGCCTTTGCTCATCATCAGCTACCTGTCCATCTAGAAAATGATGCCAACTGTGTTGGACTTAGTGAACTGCTAGCTCATCCAGAGATTGAAAATGCAGCCTGTGTCGTGATTGGGACAGGAATTGGCGGAGCTATGATTATCAATGGCAAGCTTCACCGTGGTCGCCACGGCTTAGGTGGTGAGTTTGGCTATATGACAACCATTGAACCAGCTGAAAAACTCAACAACTGGTCGCTACTAGCCTCTACAGGAAACATGGTTCGCTACGTAATTG
>NZ_GL732466.1:868522-899754 GCF_000187645.1 Streptococcus sp. C300 | reverse complement strand
CAGAAAGTTTGGAGAATCTACTAGCTTGGCTAGACCAACGCTTATCAGAGCAGGATTACAGAGGGATCGCTATGAGCGTTCCAGGCGCGGTCAATCAAGAAACAGGTGTAATTGAGGGAATCAGTGCCGTACCTTATATTCACGGTTTTTCTTGGTATGAGGCCTTTGCTCATCATCAGCTACCTGTCCATCTAGAAAATGATGCCAACTGTGTTGGACTTAGTGAACTGCTAGCTCATCCAGAGATTGAAAATGCAGCCTGTGTCGTGATTGGGACAGGAATTGGCGGAGCTATGATTATCAATGGCAAGCTTCACCGTGGTCGCCACGGCTTAGGTGGTGAGTTTGGCTATATGACAACCATTGAACCAGCTGAAAAACTCAACAACTGGTCGCTACTAGCCTCTACAGGAAACATGGTTCGCTACGTAATTGAAAAATCTGGTCAGACTGACTGGGACGGACGCAAGGTTTACCAAGAAGCGGCAGCCGGCAATGCCCTTTGCCAAGAAGCTATTGAGCGCATGAATCGTAACCTTGCTCAAGGCTTGCTCAATATCCAGTATCTCATCGATCCAGATGTCATTAGTCTGGGTGGCTCTATCAGTCAAAATCCAGATTTCATCCAAGGTGTCAAGAAGGCTGTCGATAACTTTGTCGAGACCTACGAAGAATACACGGTCGCACCAGTTATCCAAGCTTGCACCTATCATGCAGATGCCAATCTCTATGGTGCCCTTGTCAACTGGTTGCAGGAGGAAAACCAATGGTAATTTTTACAGGACTTAGTCCCAAACAAGCGCAAGCATTAGAGTTGCTTAAAAAGCACATTTCCCTACCAGATGTAGAGGTAGCAGTCGCTCAGTCTGATCAAGCCTCTATCTCTATCAAGGGTGAGGGTGGCCACTATCAACTAACTTATCGCAAACCTCACCAACTGTACCGCGCCTTGTCCTTGTTGGCAACAGCTCTAGTAGAAGGTGATAAGGTAGAGATTGAAGAACAAGCTGCTTACGAAGATTTGGCCTACATGGCAGACTGTTCTAGAAATGCAGTTTTGAATGTCGCTTCTGCCAAGCAGATGATTGAAGTTCTGGCTCTCATGGGCTACTCAACTTTTGAGCTCTACATGGAAGACACTTATCAAATCGAGGGGCAACCCTACTTTGGTTATTTCCGTGGGGCCTATTCGGCTGAGGAGTTGCAGGAAATCGAAGCCTATGCCCAGCAGTTTGACATGACCTTTGTGCCTTGCATCCAGACCTTGGCCCACTTGTCAGCCTTTGTCAAATGGGGTGTCAAAGAAGTGCAAGAGCTCCGTGATGTAGAAGATATCCTCCTCATTGGCGAAGAAAAAGTTTACGACCTAATTGACGGCATGTTTGCGACGCTATCTAAACTACAAACACGCAAGGTCAATATTGGGATGGATGAAGCGCACTTGGTTGGTTTAGGTCGTTACTTAATTCTGAACGGTGTTGTGGACCGTAGTCTCCTCATGTGCCAACACTTGGAGCGCGTGCTTGATATCGCCGATAAGTATGGTTTCCACTGCCAGATGTGGAGCGATATGTTCTTTAAACTCATGTCAGCAGATGGTCAGTACGATCGTGATGTGGAAATCCCTGAGGAAACTCGTGTCTACCTAGACCGTCTCAAAGACCGTGTAATCTTGGTTTACTGGGATTATTATCAAGACAGCGAAGAAAAGTACAATCGCAATTTCCGCAACCATCACAAGATTAGCCAAGATATTGCCTTTGCAGGTGGTGCTTGGAAGTGGATTGGTTTCACACCCAACAACCATTTCAGCCGTCTCATCGCTATCGAGGCCAATAAAGCCTGTCGTGCTAATGACATCAAAGAAGTCATTGTGACGGGTTGGGGGGATAATGGTGGGGAAACTGCCCAGTTTTCTGTCCTACCAAGCTTGCAAATCTGGGCAGAACTCAGCTACCGCAATGACCTAGACCGTTTGTCTGCTCACTTCAAGACCAATACAGGTCTATCGGTTGAGGACTTTATGCAGATTGACCTAGCTAACCTCTTACCAGACTTGCCAGGCAATCTCAGCGGGATCAATCCCAACCGCTATGTCTTTTATCAGGATGTTCTCTGTCCGATTCTTGATCGACACATGACACCTGAACAGGACAAACCACACTTCGCTCAGGCAGCTGAGATTCTCTCTGACATCAAAGAAAAAGCTGGTGCCTACTCTTATCTCTTTGAAACTCAGGCCCAGTTGAACCAGATTTTAAGTAGCAAAGTGGATGTGGGACGACGCATCCGTGAAGCTTATAAAGCCGGTGACAAAGTCAGCTTACAGCAAATCGCCAGACAAGAATTACCAAAACTCAGAAGCGAGATTGAACATTTCCATGCCCTCTTTAGCCATCAATGGTTGAAGGAAAACAAGGTCTTTGGCTTGGACACAGTTGATATCCGTATGGGAGGACTCTTGCAACGCATCAAGCGAGCAGAAAGTCGCATCGAGGCTTATCTAGCTGGTCAGCTTGACCGCATCGACGAGTTAGAAGTGGAAATCTTACCATTTACTGACTTCTACGCAGACAAGGGATTTACAGCCACAACAGCCAACCAGTGGCACACTATTGCGACAGCTTCGACGATTTATACGACTTAAAGGTCTTTTTTCCGAGTCAGAATGTTTCTCGTGAAACCTATTTCTTATAAAAAACTTCTCCACAAAAAATAATTTGTGGAGTTTTTTCTATAATTAGTAGTTTAACCTAGCCTTCAAATAGGAGTATACTAATAATGTAATCGTTATCAAACCTAAAAATTCGATGAAATCAGTTTTTAGGAATAAAAAGGGAGGAAATTATGAAAAAGTTTTCAAAGACCTTGAGAGATAACTGGATCTTTCTCTTGATGGTTTTACCAGGGGCACTCTGGTTGATTCTATTCTTTTACATTCCAGTATTTGGGAATGTGGTTGCCTTTAAAGACTACCATATGACCAGTAATGGTTTCATAGATAGTATTGTGAATAGTAAATGGGTCGGGTTAGATAATTTCAGATTCTTGTTTAGTTCAAAAGATGCCTTTATCATCACTCGAAATACCGTTCTCTACAATCTCGGGTTTATCTTTATCGGTTTGATTGTATCAGTAGGGATTGCCATCATCCTCAGCGAGCTCCGCTCTAAGAGAATGGTTAAGATTTTCCAAACGTCTATGTTGTTCCCTTACTTCCTGTCATGGGTTATCATCAGTTTCTTTACAGATGCCTTCCTAAACATTGACAAAGGGGTCTTCAACCATTTCCTAACATCCATTGGCATGAAGGAAGTCAACTTTTACGCTGACTTAGGCATTTGGCCATACCTTCTCCTTTTCCTAGGTATTTGGAAAGGCTTTGGATATAGCAGTGTCATGTACTATGCGACGATCATGGGAATTGATCCAACCTACTACGAAGCAGCAACAGTGGACGGGGCGAGCAAGTGGCAACGCATTCGCAACGTAACCATTCCTCAGTTGACTCCACTTGTAACTGTATTGACCATCCTTGCAGTCGGAAATATCTTCCGTGCAGACTTTGGTCTCTTCTATCAAATTCCACACAATGCTGGTCAGCTTTACAATGTAACCAACGTTTTGGACGTATATGTCTATAATGGTTTGACTCAGACAGCGGATATTGGTATGGCATCAGCAGCTGGTCTTTATCAGTCAGTTGTCGGTTTAATTCTCGTTATCTTATCAAATATACTTGCAAGACGAGTAGATCCAAATTCAGCACTATTCTAGAAAGGAGGAAAGCATGGCAGAAAAAATTAAAAAAGCAAAAATTGATAATGTCGGCATTCACTCCTTTAGTAAGAAGGCAGATATCTTCTTTAGTATTATTTCTGGATTGATTGCTCTCTCTTGTATCTTACCCTTTATCTTTGTCATCATGATTTCCATCACAGATGAAAAGAGCATCCTTCAACATGGATATAGCTTTTTCCCATCACAGTTTGGATTAGATGGCTTCGAGTTTTTGGCTCAGTTTAAAGATAAGATATTACAAGCGCTCTTTATCTCAGTGTTTGTAACAGTAGTCGGAACCTTGACAAACGTCTTTATCACAACAACTTATGCCTACGCCATTTCACGGACAACCTTTAAGTACCGCAGATTCTTTACAGTTTTCGTCCTACTTAGTATGTTGTTCAACGCCGGTTTGGTTCCAGGCTATATCGTGGTAACTCGTTTGCTTCAACTAGGTGATACAGTTTGGGCCTTGATTGTTCCAATGCTTCTCTCACCATTTAACATCATCTTGATGCGTTCCTTCTTCAAGAAGACCATTCCAGAAGCCATTTTGGAGTCTGCTCGTATCGATGGTGCTAGTGAAGCCCGGATCTTCTTCCAAATCTGTTTACCATTGTCATTACCAGGTATCGCAACCATCACGCTTTTGACAGCTCTTGGTTTCTGGAACGACTGGTTCAACGCCCTTCTTTACATCAAGAGTGACAACTTGTATCCATTACAGTATTTGCTTATGCAAATCCAACAAAATATGGACTACATTGCAAAAGCAGTCGGTCTATCTGGCCAACTGGGAGTTGCTCTACCGAAAGAAACAGGTCGTATGGCCATGGTTGTTGTTGCAACCCTTCCAATCGCGATTCTGTATCCATTCTTCCAACGCTACTTTGTTAAAGGTTTGACCATCGGTGGTGTGAAAGAATAGCACTTGCTGAGAAACACCGTTTCTCCCTTCCCAACTTCATCTTAGTGACTGAAGTTACAAATTATTAAATCGTTTATAAGTTTAAAAATAAAAAAAGGAGTTTTTATCATGAAAAACTGGAAAAAATATGCTTTTGCATCTGCTAGCGTAGTCGCTTTGGCTGCTGGTCTTGCTGCTTGTGGAAACCTTACAGGTAATAACAAAAAAGCTGCTGATACTGCTTCAGGTGAAAAACCTGTAATCAAAATGTACCAAATCGGTGACAAACCAGACAACTTGGATGAATTGCTAGAAAATGCAAACAAAATCATCGAAGAAAAAGTCGGTGCTAAATTGGATATCCAATACCTCGGATGGGGTGACTATGATAAGAAAATGTCAGTTATCACATCATCTGGTGAAAACTATGATATCGCATTTGCATCTAACTATGTCGTAAATGCTCAAAAAGGTGCTTATGCTGACTTGACAGAATTGTATAAAAAAGAAGGAGCAGAGCTTTACAAAGCACTTGACCCAGCTTACATCAAAGGGAACACTGTAAACGGTAAGATCTATGCAGTACCAGTTGCAGCTAACGTTGCATCATCTCAAAACTTTGCCTTCAACGGAACTCTTCTTGCTAAATACGGTATCGATATTTCAGGTGTAACTTCATACGAAACACTTGAGCCAGTCTTGAAACAAATCAAAGAAAAAGCTCCAGACGTAGTACCATTTGCGGTTACGAAGAACTTTATCCCATCTGATAACTTTGACTACCCAGTACCAAACGGACTTCCATTTGTTATTGACCTTGAAGGAGACACTACTAAGATCGTAAACCGTTACGAAGTGCCTCGTTTCAAAGAACACTTGAAGACTCTTCACAAATTCTATGAAGCTGGATACATTCCAAAAGACGTAGCAACAAGCGACACTTCATTTGACCTTCAACAAGATACTTGGTTCGTTCGTGAAGAAACAGTAGGACCAGCTGACTACGGTAACAGCTTGCTCTCACGCGTTGCTAACAAAGACATCCAAATCAAACCAATCACTAACTTTATCAAGAAAAACCAAACAACACAAGTTGCCAACTTTGTTATCTCAAACAACTCTAAGAACAAAGAAAAATCAATGGAAGTGTTGAACCTCTTGAACACGAACCCAGAACTCTTGAACGGTCTTGTTTACGGTCCAGAAGGCAAGAACTGGGAAAAAATTGAAGGTAAAGAAAACCGTGTACGCGTCCTTGATGGCTACAAAGGAAATACTCACATGGGTGGATGGAACACTGGTAACAACTGGATCCTTTACATCAACGAAAACGTTACAGACCAACAAATTGCAGATTCTAAGAAACAATTGGCAGAAGCTAAAGAATCTCCAGCACTTGGATTTATCTTTAACACTGACAGTGTGAAATCTGAAATTTCAGCAATTTCTAACACAATGCAACAATTCGATACAGCTATCAACACTGGTACTGTAGACCCAGATAAAGCTATTCCAGAATTGATGGAAAAATTGAAATCTGAAGGTGCTTACGAAAAAGTATTGAACGAAATGCAAAAACAATACGACGAATTCTTGAAAAACAAAAAATCATAAGATCGATTGATTTCGTGTATTCATTCCTAATTCCTAAAAATGTGATCACTGCCTTCCTTAGTTCTCTAGGGGAGGTAGTGATTTTTAGGATGTAAAAATGAAAACAGTGGTTCTGAGGGTTTATGCGATGTGATACACATACATCTATAGAGGATTTATTATGAAAAAATATCGCCTTCTTTTCAAAATGAGTGCTGTCTTCTCTTACCTATTTTTCGTATTTGGCCTTTCTCAGCTGACGCTTATTGTCCAAAACTATTGGCAATTTTCTTCCCAGATTGGCAATTTCTTCTGGATTCAAAATATCCTGAGTTTGCTATTTATCGGAGTCATGATTTGGATTCTGGTTAAGACAGGCCATGGTTATCTCTTTCGCATTCCAAGAGAAAAATGGCTTTGGTATTCGATTTTGACAGTATTAGTGGTAGTGCTCCAGATCTCTTTTAACGTTCAGACAGCTAAACATGTTCAGTCAACTGCTGAAGGTTGGGCTGTATTGATTGGTTATAGTGGGACTAATTTTGCAGAGCTAGGTATTTATATAGCCCTGTTCTTTCTGGTTCCGCTGATGGAAGAGTTAATCTATAGAGGATTACTGCAACACGCCTTTTTTAAAGATTCGAGATTTGGTCTTGATTTGCTTCTTCCGTCCATTTTATTTGCTCTCCCTCATTTTTCAAGCCTGCCTAGTCTGTTAGATATTTTCGTTTTTACAACATCTGGAATCATCTTTGCTGGTTTGACCCGCTATACCAAGAGCATCTATCCTTCCTATGCAGTGCATGTGATTAATAATATTTTCGCAACATTACCATTTTTGCTGACTTTTTTACATAGGGTATTTGGGTAAAATATTGGTACGAGAGTTAGGAATGATAGCTTTTCAATTTAAGGAGGAAAATAAGTATGACACCATTAAAATGGTTTGCTGGAGGAAGCGAAAGACGTTGTGAAGCCATGATGATCATTGATCATCTACTGGAAGATATAAAGAATGAGCCTCAACTTACTCCCTTGAAAAATCAGTTAGTGATTTATAAAAGACGACTAAGGGACGACGGGACCTCTGTTCCATTTATTCTGAGCCAAATGAACGTTGACATCTCACGTGTGTTGATTGACAATAAGCTGTGTTTGTCAGAAAGTCAAGTTAAGCAAATAAAAAATTGAGAGAATTATCTGCGATTCGGTATGGTTACTGATGAAGTGCAGTGGCAGGTCTCTCTATATAATTTCCGGTCAAATAAATTGCATTCGTTTTCCCAAGTGGGTATACTAGTATAGTTGAATGAAAAATTCTGAAAATTTAAGAATAGAAAAGGGAACAAATCTTATGGCAAAAGATATTCGTGTCTTACTTTACTACCTCTATACCCCAATTGAAAATGCAGAGCAATTTGCTGCAGACCACTTGGCTTTCTGTAAATCAATCGGCCTCAAAGGCCGTATCCTAGTCGCTGACGAGGGAATTAACGGAACAGTTTCAGGTGACTACGAAACAACTCAAAAATACATGGACTACGTTCACAGCCTCCCAGGCATGGAAGACCTCTGGTTCAAGATTGACGAAGAAAGTGAACAGGCCTTCAAGAAGATGTTTGTTCGCTACAAGAAAGAAATTGTCCACCTTGGTTTGGAAGACAACGACTTTGACAACGACATCAACCCACTTGAAACAACAGGTGCTTACTTGTCTCCAAAAGAGTTTAAAGAAGCCCTTCTTGACGAAGATACAGTGGTTCTTGACACACGTAACGATTATGAGTACGACCTAGGACATTTCCGTGGGGCTATCCGTCCAGACATCCGCAACTTCCGTGAGTTGCCACAATGGGTTCGTGACAACAAGGAAAAATTCATGGACAAGCGTGTCGTGGTTTACTGTACAGGTGGCGTTCGCTGTGAGAAATTCTCAGGCTGGATGGTTCGTGAAGGTTACAAAGATGTCGGCCAATTGCACGGAGGAATCGCAACTTACGGTAAAGATCCAGAAGTTCAAGGTGAACTTTGGGATGGGAAAATGTACGTCTTTGACGAGCGTATCGCAGTTGATGTTAACCATGTCAACCCTACCATTGTAGGGAAAGACTGGTTTGATGGAACACCATGTGAACGCTATGTTAACTGTGGAAATCCCTTCTGTAACCGTCGTATCCTAACATCAGAAGAAAATGAAGACAAGTACCTTCGTGGATGCTCACACGAGTGCCGTGTTCACCCACGCAACCGCTATGTTTCAGAAAATGAATTGACACAAGCAGAAGTAATCGAGCGCCTAGCAGCTATCGGTGAAAGCTTGGATCAAGTCGCTACAGTATAAAGCAAACAGCCCTTAGAGGCTGTTTTTCTATGCTTTTTATCTAAAAATCTAAAATTTGTTTCTGTATCTTTCAGGAAAATAGTGTATACTATGTGTAAACGATTTCAAAGGAGGCCAGTTATGGCGAAAACATTTTTTATCCCAAATAAAGAAAGCATCCTAGGACAACAGGAGGTCTTGACTGCCAAGTCCATCTTGGCCTTGGTGGAGGGCTTGGAGTCACACAGTTATGATGCGGTCTATCTCCGTCAGCCCCTCAATCGTCTCGAGTATATCGAGTGTGGAATTGTAGGTCAGTCGCAATTTCTCTTCAAGGTGAACTATGCGGATAGCCGAAAAGGCTATCAAGTGGTGATTCCAGACTTCCTTACCAGAGCGGACTGGGAGATTGTAGAAGCTCTCATCCAAGCCCTATCAAACAAGTTGGGTGAGGCAGTAGAAGGGCTAGAAGGGTTTGACTTTGAAGCTTATTTCCGAGAAACGGTCAAGCATTATCTATCTGACAAAGCGGCTCGTCTAGTCTATTGCCAAGGGCTCTTGTCCCCTATCTATCTCAACAAGGAATACCTAGAGAGCTTTTTAGCAGACGATGGACTGGCACGTTTTGAAGAGCTGGTCAAGAAGGTTCAATGCTCTGATGCCTACCTTGCCAATGTGAAATTTTACCCAGATGCCCAAGGAAAGGTGCACGGTATCTATCACCTAGCCCAGGGAGTCAAAACGATTTTGCCAAAGGAACCCTTTGTACCAGCTCCTTATACGGAGCAGCTGGCAGGCAAGGAGCTTGTTTGGGAGATTGACCTAGTGAAGATTTCTGGTGATGGCTCAAAAGCAGAAGACTATGAAGCCATCGCTCGCTTGGATTATGCAAAATTCCTAGAGTCACTACCAAAAGCATTTTACCGGCAATTAGATGCCAATCAATTAGAAGTACAACCCATCCTAGGACAAGATTTTGAAGGATTGGCAACCATCAAGTAGACACAGTTCGAAAAAGAGTAAGCATAAAAATCCCTGTCATTAACAAATGGCAGGGATTTTGGTTAAAAGAAGGTCAGGATGCGAAGGTAGTCAACTGTCAGCGCGAGCTCTGCAATGAAGAAGGGTAAGAGAATAGCGCCATCAAGTAAGACAGCTAACAAGAAACGATAAAATGGGTCAAGGCTACTGGTCTTACTTGGCTTGCTAATCACAAAGAGATTTCCAAGGGCAAAGATGGCCATGCTTAGAAGAGTGAGGATGCCAGCGAATCGCAAGCCGCCAAAAAGTGCAAAGAAACTTGCTAGAGCCGTTAAGACAAGCGGGATAGCAAAGAGTCGGCTGTAACGATCGCAAGCTTCTTGGAATGTGAAGTCGCTCTCCTGGTCCAGTACACGTCGGACAGTAAAGCCTCCCAAAATGATGGAAAAGTAAAATAGAGCGCTAGCGACCAAGATAGAAAGTCCAGCAAAGAGATCTAAAGGTGGGAG
Source organism: Streptococcus sp. C300 (assembly GCF_000187645.1). Lineage (GTDB taxonomy): Bacteria > Bacillota > Bacilli > Lactobacillales > Streptococcaceae > Streptococcus > Streptococcus oralis_CQ. Next base: position 889,661 of record NZ_GL732466.1, on the reverse strand, counting down.
CTGGTTAGGTAAACTATTGGCAATAGAGGCCATATAGCCGTAGTAGAGGTGCTTGATATGATAGATACTAAAGAAAAGGTTGATTGACGACAGCAAGGTGAGCAGGGCAAAGACACTGTAACGATGCTTTTGGTCCGTATTCTTGCTGGCAGTTGGTTCTTGGATAGCATCCAGCAGCCAAGTCCAAAACAGTGCGATTTCTTCTTTGAATCTGGCTGTTTTACGAGGGTCAATATCTGGGATATAGGGGCTTTCTAAAGCCTTGCTGAGGATACTTTTCTCTTTTGCAGGGTTTTCTTGCTTGTGTTCCTCTTCAGTTTTCCCTTCTCCCTCTTCCTCGGTTTGGGTTTCCTCAGTCATTTCGGGAGTTTCCTCCTCATGCGTTTCCGACTCTTTAGGTGAGACAGATGTTTCTTGGCTTACTTGTAGTTCGGTCTCCACAGTTTCTGAAGTCTCAGGCTCGTTGGGCTGGATTTCTGATTTTGTCTGAGGTGATTTCTTCTCAAGATCGGCACTTTCAAACCATTCTTGTGTCATGGTGGAACCTCCTTTTTATGGTCGTTTTCTATCTTTAGCCTAGCAGATGAAAGCGTTTTTGTCAATGGTTTCTAGATGGAGAAGAGTACTCTTCTTTAGGTAGGTAGATATCCTGGTTGGCTTTTGCAATGAGCAGGTCCTTGATATCTGCTCTTTCCGTTTTATAAGGGTTGGCAAGTTCATTCTCTTTTTGTCCACGATGTTCTTCTTTGGGTTTACGATAGATACCGCCATGCTGAGAAGAAATATCTAGATTGATACGGTCGGTCTCTTTCTGGGAGAGAATGAGGTTTAGAGTTGAATGAGCCTCTAGCTCGACCTTGCCGTGAACTTGGATATTTTCAGCATAGATGTGTGCTCCCTCCGTCTTGACCTGACTATCTGTCAATTCGGCATCAAAGATATTGATGATATGAGGTGTCGTTAGTGTGCTGTTCTTGATAGAACTTTCAGTTAGTCTTAAGAGATAGCCTTTTGTTTTGATTGTCGCATTTTCAAGATTGGCTTGACGAATATTGGTTTGTCCACGATTGGCTGAGACGGTGATAGCTTGCAGTCTTCTTCCTTTAGGGAGGGAGAGAATGACTTCGTCAAAACGGTGAGAATAACTGCTGGCAATACGAAGTAGGCCTTCGATTCCTGAACCTAGAAAGCGATGTTGGGAGGCTTGTTTGTCAGTGACGGTCAGTGTTTTGTAACTCATGCCAGTAGTCAGATCGTGACGACCAGACACCGAAGGATGATAGGTGATATGGATCTTGTCATCTACAGACTCTGTGATGGTTAGGCTGTGCTCTTCAAGGGTCAAATCAAGTTTTTCCACTTCATTTCCAAAGGTCACTTCTTCGATACGATTGTCATAGACGGGGTCTTTTGACATGGCAAGTAAACTTTGAATACCATTGGACTGCGCGCCTACAATGATCATGATAAAACCGAGGATTGTAGAAACCACACCAAAGATGAGAAATCCTTTTGTCAATTTACGCATGTCTGTCACCTCTCTTTCCTTTTTTAAGAATCCATTGTGCCAAGCGGACGATTAGGAGGCCAAAGAAACGAGCTACATAGGAGATACCCAGTAGAACAAGAGAAGAAGCACCGATAGAAAGCAAACCGGCCCCAAAAATCAAGATAAAGGCAGATTTGGCTTCGACTAGGACGCTAAAGCTCTCTACGATAAAGAGTCCACCTAGCAGGATACCCGTCACAGAGACGGTAAAGAAGGCTAAAATGACGGAGACGGCTGCGATAATAATACCGATGATGGCCATGAGGATGCCGATCCCGACCGGAATTCCGATAGGAGCTACTAGCAGGGCCAGGAGGGCAATGTGTAGCAGTTGACGGTCATTCTTTTGAGCAGGGGCTTCATTGACTTTTTTATCGAGAAGATCAGAGAGGATATCATGGGCAGCTTCTTTTGGAGTTCCCAGACTGGCAATGAGTTCCTCTTCGCCCTCTGGACCTGCATCGTCAAATAGTTCCTTAAAGTAGTCCATAGCTTCGATGCGGTCAGCTTCAGGCAGTTTATGGAGATAGGTTTCTAACTGAGTCAGATAGTCAGTTCTTGTCATGGCGGATACTCCCTTCTATGATGCCGTTGACGGTGTCGGTATAGAGCGTCCACTCTTCCTTTAGAGTAACGAGCTGCTCTACGCCCCGATTGGTCAAGGAGTAGTATTTGCGCATACGCCCCTGAAACTCTCTAGAGTAGGTGGTCAGAAAGCCACTGGCTTCCAATTTTTTGAGAATGGGATAGAGCGTAGATTCTTTGATATTGGCGATGAGCTTAATGGTTTGACTAATCTCATAACCATAAGAATCCCCCTGCTCCAGTACAGCCAAGATGAGAAACTCGATCAAGGCAGAGGATGTTGGGAAGTACATGGGAAACCTCCTTTATATTATATAAAAATTTTATATATACTCTTTTCAAATATATTGTATCTCAAGTTGAAAGCCCTGTCAAGAAATATGTGTAAAAATTTTACATATAAAAAACTCCTAGTAAAAACTAGAAGTTTAGAGGATGTTATCAGCCCGATCGACCATAAAGAGTGAGATGGTCATGATGATATCGATGGCTAGAAGGGCAAGGACAGCTGGGATCCAAGATTGGAAAAGCTCAAAACTATAACCAAACAAGGTAGGTCCAAAAGCAGCTAAGATGTAGCCCCCTGTTTGCGCTAGTCCTGATAGCTGAGCTGTCTTTTCAGGAGAACTGGTTTTAAGAGAAAAGCAAACCATGAGGTAGGGGAAGAGGGCACTGCAGGCCGTTCCAATCAAGAGATGGACGACTAACCAGTAGAGGAAATTATTTGTTGGATACAAGAGCATGGCAATTCCTGTCATCCCAGAGAAGGAAATGATTGCCAGCATGATTCGACGGTGACCATCTGACAGACGAGTCGTTAGACTTGGAACAGTCATCGAAAAAGGAATGCTGATCAGTGAGAAGATAGAAGCCAGAAGAGCCGCATCACTATTAGAAAGACCAGCACTAACAGCCATAGTTGGCAACCAGGTCATACTTGTATAAAAGAGCAAGGACTGAAGTCCGCCAAAGATAATGATAGCCCAGACATCTTTACTTTTTAGAATATTCTCTTTGACTTGCTTTTCTTTTTGGCTTTCTAGGTGGTGGTTGTGGTGATGATTTGGTAACCAGACTAGCAGAGTGACCAGACAGAGAAAGCTGAGAACGAGGATGAGTCCCTTCCAAGAACTAGCTTGGGTGATAGGGACCGAAAGATAAGAAGCGATGGCTGTCGAAATTCCCATGGCAGTGACATAGAGCGTTGTTAGGAAACTAATCTTTTGAGGCTGATTTGCCTGGATCATACTTGGGAGGAGTACATTGAAGATCGCAATGCTCGCTCCGACAATTAGGGTTCCTAGATAGAGAAGGGGAAGATTGAGAATCCGAATGACAGAGCCAACAGTTAAGAGGAGGAGACAGTAAGTAAAGAGATGTTCTAGTCCGATTTTTTGTGCCAAGCGGCTTGCAAAAGCAGAGAAAAGAGCAAACATCAAGAGAGGGAGACTGGTTAAAATCCCAAGAGAGCTAACCTCCACTCCTAGTCCCTGAGCAATATCTCCTAAAATAGTTGGAAGAGCAGTAAAAGGAGAACGTAAAACGGTCCCGATTAAGACAATTCCTAGAACAAAAAAGAGCGATTGTTTTTTCATGAAAACCTCGATAGGATGATTTTAATAACAGCTTATTTTAAGGTTTTTTCCTTATAATGTCAAGTAATGACAGCCAAGACAGTTCAATCAATGGAAGTGAAAATATAGTGAAAAGTGACAGATTTCTTTACTAGAATTTTCCTTGATTTGATATAAAAATAGGAAACTAGGAAATTTTGTGATAAAATAGTGGAAGGAAATCTATACATTGGAGAAAAACTGTGCCTGAAAAGCAAAAAATCAGCGTCTTGATGTCGGTCTATGTAAAGGAAAATCCGACGTTTTTAAGAGATGCTATCAAAAGTGTTCAAAACCAGACCTTGAAACCGAGCGAACTTGTTCTTGTTGAGGACGGCCCGCTCACACCCGAACTCTATCAGGTGCTAGATGAAGTGGAAGCTCAGTCAGACATTCCAGTTAAACGGTGCCCCTTAGAAGAAAATCAGGGTTTAGGCTTGGCTCTTCGATACGGTGTTTTACAGTGCCAGTATGACATTATTGCCCGCATGGATACGGATGATTTAGCCGTTCCGGATCGTTTTGAGAAACAGCTTCAGCTAATGGAGAAAGAAGATCTTGATCTCTTAGGTGGGCATATCGCAGAGTTCATTGACAATCCAGATGAGATTGTGTCTTATCGTCGTGTTCCAACCCAGCATGCAGACATTGTGGCTTATCAGAGAATGAGAAGCGCCTTTAACCATATGACAGTTATGTTCAAAAAGGACATGGTCCTCAAGGCGGGCAACTACGAAGATGGCCTTTACATGGAGGATGACCTCCTTTGGCTCAATATGATTGCTGCAGGTGCCAAGACAGGGAACCTGGATCAAATCTTGTGTAAGGTTCGTGTCGGTGCAGGGATGTTTGAGCGTCGAGGTGGCTTGCGTTACCTTAAACTCTATCGTCAAGCTCGCCAACGGATGCTTGAGCGAGGGCAAATTTCTTACATGGATTATGCTAAAAGTGTAGCCATTCAGGCAATTGTTGCACTTTGTCCAGGCTTTGTACGTCAGTTTATCTTCGTCAAACTTTTAAGAAAGAGAAAGTGAGCCCCGATAGACTGAATGATTCAGGTTATCATAACAACAGTATCATCTGACTCTTTTAAGGGGGAGTAAATTCCTATGAATAAAAAACTAACAGATTATGTGATTGATCTGGTTGAAATTTTAAATAAACAGCAAAAACAAGTATTTTGGGGGATATTCGATATTCTAAGCATGGTGGTTTCCATCATCGTATCTTATATCTTGTTTTATGGCCTTATAAATCCTGCGCCTGTGGATTACGTGATCTACACTCTTTTAGCCTTCCTCCTCTATCAAATCATGATTGCGTTTTGGGGGCTAAATGCTAGTATCAGTCGTTATAGCAAGATTACGGATTTCATGAAAATCTTTTTCGGAGTGATGCTCAGCAGTGTTCTTTCTTATGGAATCTGCTATGCCTTCCTTCCATTGTTTTCTATCCGTTTCATCGTGCTCTTCATTTTGTTGAGTACCTTCCTCATCTTGCTTCCTCGTATCACTTGGCAGTTGATTTATTCCAAACGTAAAAAAGGTAGTGGAGATGGGGAGCATCGTCGTACCTTCTTGATCGGTGCTGGTGATGGTGGTGCCCTCTTTATGAACAGCTACCAACATCCAACTAGCGACCTTGAGCTAGTGGGGATTTTGGATAACGATGAAAAGAAAAAGGGACAAAAACTAGGTGGAATCCCAGTTCTGGGCTCTTATGATAATCTCCCTGAATTGGCTAAACGTCACCAAATCGAGCGTGTCATCGTAGCCATCCCTTCGCTTGACCCATCAGAGTACGAACGCATCTTGCAGATGTGTAATAAGCTAGGCGTCAAATGTTACAAGATGCCTAAGGTTGAGACAGTCGTTCAAGGGCTCCATCAACCAGGTAGTGGTTTCCAGAAAATTGATATCACAGACCTTTTGGGCCGTCAGGAGATTCGTCTTGACGAATCGCGTCTGGGTACTGAGATTACAGGCAAGACCATCTTGGTGACAGGAGCTGGTGGTTCGATTGGTTCGGAGATTTGTCGCCAGGTTAGTCGCTTCAATCCAGAACGTATCATCTTGCTTGGGCATGGCGAAAATTCCATCTATCTCGTTTATCATGAATTGATCCGTACATTCCAAGGGATTGATTATGTTCCTGTTATTGCAGATATTCAGGACTATGACCGTCTCTTGCAGGTGTTTGAGCAGTACAAACCAGCTATTGTTTATCATGCTGCAGCCCACAAACACGTTCCGATGATGGAGCGCAACCCAAAAGAAGCCTTCAAGAACAATATCCTCGGTACCTACAATGTTGCCAAGGCTGTTGATGAAGCCAAAGTACCTAAGATGGTCATGATTTCGACTGACAAGGCGGTCAATCCACCAAATGTTATGGGTGCGACTAAGCGCGTGGCAGAATTGATTGTCACTGGCTTTAACCAACGTAGCAAATCAACCTACTGTGCAGTCCGTTTTGGAAATGTTCTGGGTAGTCGTGGTAGCGTGATTCCTGTCTTTGAACGTCAGATTGCTGAAGGCGGTCCTGTAACAGTAACAGACTTCCGTATGACACGTTACTTCATGACCATTCCAGAGGCTAGCCGTCTAGTAATCCATGCTGGTGCTTATGCCAAGGACGGAGAAGTCTTTATCCTCGATATGGGCAAACCAGTTAAGATCTATGACTTGGCTAAGAAAATGGTCCTTCTAAGTGGGCACACGGAAAGTGAAATTCCAATCGTTGAGGTTGGTATTCGTCCAGGTGAAAAACTCTATGAAGAACTCTTGGTTTCGACCGAATTGGTTGATAACCAAGTCATGGACAAGATTTTCGTTGGTAAGGTAAACGTCATGCCGCTAGAAGCCATCGATCAAAAGATTGAAGAATTCCGTTCACTCAGCGGAGATGAGCTCAAAGAAGCCATCATTTCCTTTGCGAATGAGACAACTCATGCTGAGTAAGAGTGTCCAACTACCTTCATAATGAAACAACTATCGCCAGTTTTCTGAGAGAATCAGAAAGCTGGTTTTTATAAATAGAGAGTAGAGAACATCGGATCTTTCAAAGGTTTAATAAGCGCAACTATTCAAGGGACGATGTGATGTGATCTATCAGGAGAGTGATTTCAGACAATCTAAAAACTACCTCTTTTTTAAGCTGGTAACATAACTTTGGGAAATAAGTATTAAAATCAAAAGGAGATTTTTTGTATGCTGAGTGCTATTAGGAGTTTTTTCAAAGGCTATGCAAATTTTTCTGGTCGTTCCACACGTCCAGAATTTTGGTGGGTTTGGCTACTAAATATGGTGATTTTCTTGCCCGCCTACTACTCACTTTTTACTGGAGTAGAATCTGATAAAGCCATCAGGAATATTGCGGTTTTCAGTATGTGTATTATTTTGTTTATAATAGAGTTTGTTCCTCTACTAGCACTGATAGTACGTCGCTTACGAGATGTAGGTATCCATTGGGCCTATATTTTTATTGTATTTGTTCCTTTGGGTGCAATAACACTGCTCGTTATGCTCGCTATGCCAAGTCAACGATTTGGAGAAAAAGTGATAGAGAATAGTGAAAAAGATAAAGAGAATACGGAAGATTCTCAGTTTGAAGAAATGGTACGAAAATATTAAGATATTTCTACTCCATTTAAAAACGGCTGAGTCGCTTCGCCGCTTACGAGACGCTGGTTTCCACTGGGCCTTTATCTTCATTGCTTTGGTTCCTATCGTTGGACCGATTGCCCTTATTGTGATGCTTGCTTGGCCAAGTAAGAAGGATGAAGATGCAGGTACTGAAGAACAGGATCAAATTACTTCTTAAGCATGGAGTTGATTCCTTCTGATAGTAACAACATATAAAAAATACTCCTCAACCTAGTTCACTAGTGTTAGGAGTATTTTTGTATGGTTAGAGCTGGCTAATGATATCATCAATGGTACGGGCAATCCAGTCAGGTTGATAGCTGAGCAAATCAGCCTCTTCTCCAAATCCCCAAGTAACAGCAAACTTTTTAATACCAGTTTCTTGAGCTCCGATCATATCAAACTTGGTATCCCCGATGATGAGGACTTGGTCTGCATGGAGTTGATGCGCCTGCAAGGCATAACGGATGACATCCGCTTTATGTGGCGTTTCAGGACTAGAGCCGTAAATGCCATCAAAGAAATGATGGATTCCCAGATTTTTAGTCATATCATGAGCAGTAGGAGTATTCTTTGTTGTAGTGATGTAGAGAGGGTAGTTTTGCGAAAGCTCTTGAAGCAATTCCGTTATTCGGGGGAAGAGTTGGGCTTCGTGGATTCCTTTTTCCTTGTAGTAAGAGCGGTATATCTGCACAGCTTCTGAGATTTGCTCCTTAGGAAGGCATGTTGCAAAACTACTTTCAAGTGGCGGGCCCATGAAACCACGAATGGTTTTGGCATCAGGACTCGGAACTCCTAGTTGTTCAAAGGTATAGGTAAAGGCATTGTGGATCCCGAGGGAACTGTCAACCAGGGTTCCGTCTAGATCAAAAAAGATTGCTGAGATAGAGGGCATAGTTTCTCCTAATAGATATAGATAAGCTTATTCTCCGAAGATTTCTTTTTGTAGGCGACGACCAGTAGGTGTAGCGGCAAGTCCACCCTCAGCTGTTTCACGAAAGGCAGTTGGAAGACTCGATCCGACTTGGTACATGGCATCGATGACTTCGTCAACAGGGATCTTAGACTCGATACCTGCCAAGGCCATATCAGCCGCGATAAAGGCAAAGCTAGCCCCCATGGCATTGCGTTTGACACAGGGAACTTCAACCAAACCAGCGACGGGATCGCAGATAAGACCTAGCATATTTTTAATGACAAAGGCAATGGCTTGGCTAGCCTGATAGGGGCTTCCACCTGCAGCCAAGGTCAAGGCTGCGGCACTCATGGCAGAGGCAGAGCCAACTTCGGCCTGACAGCCACCTTCAGCACCTGAGATAGAGGCATTGTTCGCGATAACCAATCCAAAGGCACCCGCAGCAAATAGGAAATCCAGCTGTTCTTCGTGGCTAAGGTCTAGTTTTTGGATAGCAGCAGTGAGAACGGCTGGCAAACAACCAGCACTTCCTGCGGTTGGGGTGGCGCAGACCAATCCCATCTTCGCATTGTGTTCATTGACCGCGATGGCATTACGGGCTGCTGATAGGATGGTAAAGTCAGATAAGGCCTTGCCACTTTTGAGATGGCGGTCTAGTTTGGCCGCGTCTCCACCCGTTAGGCCACTACGGGATTTGTTTTCACTGAGACCGAGCTCGACAGAGGCTTTCATGACTTCTAGATTGCGTTCCATGAGAAGGAGAACTTCAGGCCGTTCTCGACCGGTTAATTGATATTCGGTCGCAATCATGAGTTCTGCGACATTTCCTTGGAAGTCTAGATCTGCTTGCTCAACCAATTCTTTGATAGAATAAAACATGTTTCCTCCTACTTAAAGAAATTGACATTGTGGAGATGAGGGATTTTTCGGATTTCTTCAATCGCCTCTTCGCAACTTCGACTATCGACTTCGATAATCATAATGGCTTTTTCTCCAGCTTTTTCTCGAGTCACATTCATCTGAGCGATGTTGATATCGAAACGAGAGAGGGCTTCAGTAACATGAGCAATCATACCTGGAACATCCTGATGCACGATGATAATGGTTGGTGTGTTCATGTTGAGAGAGACAGCAAAGCCGTTAAGTTCCGTAACTTGGATATTTCCTCCACCGATGGAAATTCCTGTCACACTGATGGATTTGTGTTCATTCTTCACAGTAATTTTAGTGGTATTAGGATGAGGAGCGTTGCTATCTTTCTGAATGGTCCAGACAATCTTGATACCACGTTTATGGGCAATCTCTAGGCTATTTGGAATGTCGGGATCGTCCGTATCCATACCTAATATACCAGCGACGAGAGCAAGGTCGGTTCCATGACCACGGTAGGTTTTGGCAAATGAATTAAATAATTGGAATTCGACTTCTGTCGGCGTATCATCAAAGATGGAAGAGACGATTTTCCCGATGCGAACAGCTCCAGCAGTATGGCTACTTGATGGGCCAATCATAACTGGTCCGATAATGTCAAAGACAGATTGAAAACGAAGTGAGTGCATCTGTTTCCCCTTACAAAGATTCTTATATCTATTATATCAAAGAATGGACCTCTGCGCTTATTTCCCTTATCAAAAGCTTAAAATGATTAAAGATAGTATAAAATAAGGTCTTTTGTGACAAAAACCTCCATAAAACGGTAAATATAAAACATTTTTGTAATATTTCTACATAAAACCGTTAAACAACGGTAACATTCGAGGAGTAGAATAGTATCATAGATAAAAAGGAGAATTTTTAGATATGTCATTAACAACTAAAAAAATTAAAACAACTATCGCAGGAGTAGCAGCTTTGCTTGCTTTCTTTGCTCCATCACTTGCATCTGCCCAAGAAACTGTAACTTACACAGTTAAATCAGGTGATACTCTTTCAGAAATCGCTGAGAAGTACAACACAACTGTTGAAAAATTGGCGGCAAAAAACAACATCAAAGATATTCATCTTATCTATGTTGACCAAGTTTTGGTTATTGAAGGAACAGCTTCTACTGCAGCTCCAGCAGCAACAACGGAAGAAACAGCTCCAGTAGCTACAGAAACAGTTGAAGAAGCTCCAGCAGCAACAACAACTTATGAAGCCCCAGCTGCACCTGCAACTCCAGCAGCAGAAAGCAACACTGCAGCAGCTTCTACTGTAAGTGGTTCTGAAGCAGAAGCCAAAGAATGGATCGCTCAAAAAGAATCAGGTGGTAGCTACACTGCTACAAACGGACGTTACATCGGACGTTACCAATTGACAGATTCATACTTGAACGGTGACTACTCAGCTGAAAACCAAGAACGTGTAGCAGATGCCTACGTTGCAGGACGTTACGGTTCATGGACAGCTGCCAAGAACTTCTGGCTTAACAACGGTTGGTATTAAGAATACAAGAGTCCTTTAGGGCTCTTTTTTGTTTACAAAGATGTTAACTTCTCGCTCTAGCTCTGTTAGTAAGTGTTCATCTTCTACTAGTTTAGCTAAGGAGAGTCCATTCTGTATCAACTGAGCATCATTAGCACAAATGCCGATACGAATATAGGAAAACGCAAGTGTATCGTACTGTTTGCTTGCTTTTGCCTCCTCTAAGAGAGTGTAGCAAAGCTGTTTGCAAAGCAACTTATCACCATTGTAAAGATAAAGAGTTGAGAGATTCAGAAGCAACATCATACGAAGCTGAAAGACAGGACTATAGTGTTTATAAACCTCTAGTCGTTCGAGAATTTTTTCGGTAATCTGATGAATATACTCCATAGGAAAAGCAAAGAGAATGGTATTAAGGACTTTGAGGTCACTCTCATACCAAGTATCTTGTTTCTCAATCTTATCCCATAATCTGTTTACAATGTTGTCAACCTTACTTGACAATTTTTCTATCCCATTTTCACGGATGTAGATAACGATTTCGAGCATATCTTGCAACTGCTGGATGGGAAAATCATGATGTGTTTTTAGATAATGTTGGCATTTTTTGAGTAATTTACTTAAGTCGCTCGTACCACTAATAGAAGCCATTTTTAGAAAAGTCTGCATGATAGTTGATCGTTCACTTGGGTGGTAGAGATGGCAAATATATTCAAACTCTTCAAAACTCATATTAATTTGCTGGAGAAGAAATTCCATATTCTCATATTTTGGAGTTGTCTTGCCACTTTCTATTTTTGATAGGCTGGTTCTTGAGAGAACACCCCCACAGACCTCTTCTTGAGTCAATCCTTTTGACTCACGGATTTCTTTATAAACATTTCCAAAATCGTAGCGCATGATTCCCTCCTTATTTGTGAAAAAAGTTAACAATAAATTGAAACTGATTAAAAATATTGTATCATAGTAATATAAAAAGTAAAAAAGAAATCTAAAATAAATTTGTGAAAAAGGTTAACAAATTTTACGACAAGGTATATTGTATTTTATAATCAAGATGATGAAGTACTAAGGGGGTATCAAATGTATAAAAAAGTATATCGTCTGTTGTTATTTATGTTATGGATGGTTATTTTCTTCCCTTGGGGATGGCTCTTATAAAATTTTGATTAAGTAAAACGAAAGGAAGGTGAGTCCAATGGACTTCAATGTTTACAAATGAACCAATTCATCTGTTTCTGTGAAACAGTTCAAGATATAAGATGTGAGGAAAATATCATGAAAAAATTAGTAAAAATTGGTGTCGCAACCGTAATGGCATGTGGTCTGCTTGCTACGACAAATGCTTTAGCAGTATGGGTAGATGGTGGTCAATGGAACTATGGAGTAGGTTGGACAGGAACTTTTGGATATTCTGATTATTTACATTCTACTCGCTCTCATACAGCAACTGTCCGACATGGAGGTAGAATCTCTAAGGATCGTCAGGGTCCTAGGGTTTGGGCACAAGCTTCCCTTACTAAAATTCCGCCAACAGGATTAGAATATTTCTATGGATTTTAAGTGAAATTTTCCCTCTCCTGTTAGGAGAGGGAGAACTTTATTGGAGGTATCTTTATGAAAAAAATCAGTAATTTCTGTATGTTACTCCTGCTTCTCTGTACTACTTTTTTTGTTTTTAATGTAAACTACACACGAGAAGTGGTTCGGATTCAGGAAATGGGAAAGACAGCGAGTTCTTTGGATGTATACTTGAAAGATGTCAATGAACCTGCAGAATCTGTTCTTCGATTTTTTGAGGATGTATCAAAGGAGTACAAAGTCTCCATCATCAAAACAGACAGTGGTGATGAGGTGATCAAGTCTGGTGTTTTTGATAAAGATACCTTCCCCTACCAAGAGTTTGGACTTTCTTCCCTTGATTTTACCACAGATGGTGAGGGAGTTTACAGTAATAAAGAAATTTCCAATAAACTTGGTACGATTCCGACCTTTCTAAAAGCCAAACCTATTCAGCTTATGACTTTTCAAACCTATATCAAGGATACATCTCGTAGTTTAAATGGTCGCTATACGATAACTTCTACACAAAAGATGGACAAGGATAGGATTGTACAGAAATGGAGCGATTTTTTCAATATAGACCAGGCTACCTTGCTAGAGCCAAACTATAAAAGTGCAGTGGAAGTCTTAAATCGAGATTTGCTCTTATCTGCTATTATTTTTGTCTTGGCTATTTTGCTTCTTGTCTTAGTAACAGTGTATCAGCCGATGATGGAGATGAAAAGAGTTGGGGTACAAAAATTACTTGGTTTTCAAGATCGGGCTGTTTTAGCTGATGTTGTGAAAGGCAACCTCTACCTCCTCCTAGGTGGGGCGCTTGTGATCAATCTAGGAGTGTGTTTCTTGCTTGATTATAAGCCGAAAGATTTGTTCCCTATGCTGTGGTTGTCTCATTTTTTGCTTTTGCAGCTTTATCTCTTTATCAGTTGGTTGACTTATCTCTTAATCCAAAAAATGACAATCAGCTCTCTGCTGAAAGGTTTTTCATCTTTCAAATTTGGTTTACTCTTTAATTATTTGATGAAAATTGGAACCACCATTTTACTGACAGTCTTGCTAGTTGGGGTGGGGAAAAGTTTGGAGCAAGAAAACAAAGAGTTGGATTACCAGAAACAGTGGATCAGTCAAGGAAATTATCTGACCTTAGAAACTTTCCAACTCAATGATAACCTGTGGCAAGAGCAGTTGGCAGGCTCAGGGCAAGCAGTGGATTATTTCTATCGATTTTATCTGGATTTGGTAGAAAAAACGCAGGCGGGCTATGTGCAAAGTAGCAGTCTTCCTGTAAAAAATTTTGTCAAATCAGAACAGATTCAGCAATATCAGTTAACAGATACGGTGGATGTGTACTATGCTAATCGCAATTTTCTAAAGAGCAAGGGATTCAAGTTACCCGATACCGGCACTAAAAAAGTTATTTTGATGCCAGCAAGTACGAAAGGTGAAGAAGAGAAAAACCAGCTCTTGGGGAAGTTGATTACCTATCAATCAATGAAGTATGAAGAGCAGCAAAAACGAAGGATAGAGGAGGTGGATGTCGAGATTGCCTATTATGAAGGAGATTGGTCATTTTTCCCTTATAACGAGAAGCGAAAGGAAAATCTCTACAATCCAATTATTAGCTTGGTCAATGATTCTGATATGATGTGGGATGAAAAAGCTTCCCTGTCAACAACAGGTTTAAATAATCCCATTAAAATCGAAAATACAGCTCAACATCAAAAAGAGGTGACAGCGTTAGTTGAGAAATTATCAGATGGGAATTATTTAAAATTTTCATCTATTCAAGCCATTCAACAAGAGAAAGTAGATTCTTATCGAGATGCTGTTCGGAATTTCAACATACTCTTTGCTTTGGTTGGTCTTCTTAGTATGATGATTTCCTACTTCTTACTAGTAACAACTTTCTTATTGAAGCGAACAGATATTATTACCAAGAAGTTTATGGGCTGGAAATTGATAGATCGGTATCGTTCCTTGCTGGGTCTTCTATTAGCTGTCTATAGCCTTCCTTTTGTAGCCCTGCTATTCTTTACACAGGCACTTTTCCCGCTCCTACTTTTTGCAGGATTTACAGGCTTAGATATCCTGTTTGTGCTTTTCTTGGGTTCTAAGATGGAAAAACGAAATGTAGTGCAGTTATTGAAAGGGGATCACTTATGATAAAGTTGGAAAATGTTACGAAAACCATTGGGGAAAAAGTTATTTTGGAGAACTTATCTCTAAAAATTAACCAAGGAGATTTAGTTGCCATTGTTGGAAAAAGTGGCAGTGGCAAGTCAACCTTGTTAAATCTCTTGGGTTTGATAGATGGCGATTACAGTGGACATTATGAAATTTTCGGTCAGCAAAATGTACCTGTCAATTCTGTTAAGTCGCAAGCGATTATCCGCGAACATATCTCCTATCTGTTTCAAAACTTTGCTCTGATTGATAATGAAACAGTAGAGTATAATCTCATGCTCGCTCTAAAGTATGTAAAATTATCCAAGAAGGACAAAGTCAAAAAGATAGAAGAAATTTTAGAGAGAGTGGGATTGTCATCAACCCTACATCAGAAGGTTTCAGAGTTATCTGGAGGGGAACAGCAACGAATCGCAGTTGCTAGAGCCATTTTAAAACCGAGTCAGCTCCTGTTAGCAGATGAACCAACCGGCTCTCTAGACCCTGAAAATCGAGATTTGGTTTTAAACTTTCTCTTAGATATGAACAAGGAAGGGAAAACGGTCATTATCGTTACCCACGATGCCTATGTAGCTCAACAATGCCATCGAGTCATTGAATTGTGAAAGAGAATGTGGAGAGTTCGTTGATCTCTTCATCTTACCTGTAATTGGACAATTGTATTTTTAAAAACTCAAATAGTATAAATAAGCTTATTATATGTAAAAATATATCATATAATAAGCTTTTTCTTGATTTAAATGAAATAAAATACAGTTTTTTCTTGACAAACGAAAATGAGAAGAGTATTATTTATACAATAATAAAGTATAAAAATAAAAGGAGGCTCTTCTATGAATAAAGTGAAGAAGGTGTTGATGACGATGTTTGGTTTGCTTATGTTTCCCTTATTATTTGCTTGTAGTAACACTCAATCCCAAGGTGTTGAAGCCATTAAGGCTAAAGGAAAATTGGTGGTGGCCCTAAATCCAGAGTTTGCTCCATTTGAATACCAGAAATTGGTTGATGGGAAAAATCAGATTGTAGGTTCAGATGTTGAGCTAGCTAAAGCCATCGCAAAGGAACTAGGTGTGGAAGTGGAATTCTCTCCAATGAGTTTTGACAATGTACTGGCTAGTCTTGATTCGGGCAAGGCCGATCTTGCCATATCAGGAGTTTCTAAGACGGAGGAGAGAAGTCAAGTTTACGATTTTTCAATTCCCTACTACACTTCGAAAAATAAGGTTATCGTAAGAAAATCTGAATTAACGAATTACCAATCAGTCAAGGATTTGGCTCAGAAAAAGGTTGGAGCGCAGAAAGGTTCTATCCAGGAAACTCTGGCTAAAGAAACCTTGCAGGATTCTTCTCTCGTTTCACTTCCTAAAAATGGAAATTTGATAACAGATTTGAAATCAGGGCAACTGGATGCGGTTATCTTTGAGGAGCCAGTGGCGAAAGGTTTTGTAGAGAATAACCCAGACCTAGCCATCGCTGAGTTTGATTTTGACAATGACAAAGAAGATTCCTACGCTGTTGCGATGAAAAAAGACAGTAAAGAATTAAAAGAGGCGGTTGACAAAACCATCCAGAAGTTGAAGGATTCTGGGGAGTTGGACAAATTGATTGACGATGCTTTTAAAGTCTCTATCGAAAAATAGAAAGAAGGAAGAGAAATGAGTAAGGAAAAAGTCATTTTAGCCTATTCAGGTGGATTGGATACATCGGTTGCTATTACATGGTTAAAAAAAGACTATGATGTAATCGCTGTTTGTATGGATGTGGGTGAAGGAAAAGATTTGGAGTTCATCCATGATAAAGCTCTCAAGGTTGGGGCTGTAGAGTCTTATGTCATTGATGTTAAGGAAGAATTTGCTAATGACTATGTTTTAGTGGCTCTTCAGGCACATGCTTACTACGAACAGAAGTATCCCTTGGTATCTGCTCTGAGTCGCCCTCTTATTTCAAAAAAGCTCGTTGAAATAGCTCATCAGACGGGGGCAACCACAATTGCCCATGGTTGTACAGGCAAGGGAAACGACCAAGTTCGGTTTGAAGTCTCTATTGGAGCTTTGGATCCCAATTTAAAGGTAGTTGCGCCTGTTCGTGAGTGGAAATGGTCTCGTGAAGAAGAAATCCAATATGCCAAAGAAAACGGCGTCCCAGTTCCTGCTGACCTTGACAATCCTTACTCTGTCGATCAAAATCTTTGGGGACGTGCAAATGAATGTGGTGTTTTGGAAAACCCTTGGAACCAAGCACCAGAAGAAGCATTTGGAATCACATCTTCTCCAGAAGAGGCACCAGACAGTCCAGAATTTATTGACATTGAGTTTAGCTGCGGGGTGCCCATCTCCCTCAATGGTGAGAAGATGAAAGTGGCGGCTTTGATTCAAAAGCTAAATGAAATTGCGGGTAAACACGGTGTCGGTCGTATTGACCATGTGGAAAATCGTCTAGTCGGTATTAAGTCAAGAGAGATTTATGAGTGCCCAGGCGCTGTGACTTTATTGGCAGCTCATAAGGAGATTGAAGACTTGACTCTTGTGAGAGAAGTGGCTCATTTCAAACCTATTATCGAAAATGAGTTGTCCAATCTCATCTATAATGCCTTGTGGTTTAGCCCAGCAACTCAGGCTTTGATTGCCTATATCAAGGAGACACAGAAAGTTGTCAATGGAACTGCAAAAGTTAAACTCTATAAGGGAAATGCCCAGGTAGTGGCTCGGAAATCACCAAATTCTCTTTACGATGAAAATTTGGCGACTTATACCAGTGCGGATACTTTTGACCAAGATGCGGCTGTTGGATTTATCAAGCTTTGGGGGCTTCCGACTAAGGTTTATTCAGAAGTTCAGAAAAATGTTGAGTAGTGACGCGATAGAAAGGGACGACAGGATATGTCGAAAAATACAAAATTATGGGGTGGTCGATTTGAAGGCACTGTGGAAGAGTGGGTAGAACAGTTCGGTGCGAGTATTTCCTTTGACCACCAGCTGGCAAAATTTGATTTGATGGGTTCCCTAGCTCATGTTCAAATGCTAGGACAGACTGGCATTTTAAGCTTGGAAGAGGCAGAGCAGATCCAAGATGGTCTGAAAGCTTCGTTGCGAGATTTAGAGGCGGGAGAGCTTCATTTTGATATTGCAAATGAAGATATTCATATGAATATGGAAGTGTTGCTGACAGAGAAAATCGGTCCTCTGGCTGGGAAACTACACACGGCTCGTTCTCGGAATGACCAAGTCGCAACGGATATGCACTTATATCTAAAGGAGCAGCTTGGCCATGTCTTGGATAAGTTGGCGAATCTGAACAGTGTTTTGCTGGATTTAGCTGAAAAACATGTAGAAACCATCATGCCAGGCTATACCCATTTGCAACACGCCCAACCGATTAGTTTTGCCCACCATCTCATGGCTTATTACAATATGTTTCAAAGGGACAGCGAACGCTTTGCATTTAACTTGAAACATACGGACCTATCTCCCCTGGGTGCGGCTGCCTTGGCGGGGACAACTTTTCCAATCAATCGTCAATTATCGAGTGATTTATTGGGCTTCCAACAACCCTATACCAATTCCTTGGACGCAGTGAGTGACCGTGATTTTATCTTGGAATTTCTATCAAATGCCAGCATGTTGATGATGCATATGAGCCGTTTTTGTGAAGAAATCATCAATTGGTGCAGTTTTGAGTATCAGTACATTAGCTTGTCTGATAGCTTTTCAACGGGTTCATCTATCATGCCGCAGAAGAAAAATCCTGATATGGCCGAATTGATTCGAGGGAAGACAGGACGGGTTTACGGGCACTTGCTTGGACTATTGACCGTCATGAAATCTTTGCCTCTGGCCTATAATAAGGATTTGCAAGAGGACAAGGAAGGCATGTTTGATACAGTAGAAACGATTTTAAATTCTCTGGATGTGTTGGCAGGTATGCTATCGAGCATGCAGGTTAATAAGGCCAAAATGCAGCAATCCACAGAGAATGATTTTTCGAATGCGACCGAACTGGCAGATTATTTGGCTGAAAAAGGCCTCCCTTTTAGAGAAGCGCATGAAATTGTAGGGAAATTGGTTTTAGACTCTATCAAGCATGGTAAAAACATCCAAGATTGGGATTTGGAGGAGTTGCAAGTCTACCATCCCTTGATTGAAGAGGATATTTATATCTACTTGCGCCCAGAAACCGCTGTTCAGAGACGGAATTCCTTAGGAGGAACCGGCTTTGAGCAAGTGAAATACCAGATAGAACAAGCGAAGAAAGAACTTAAAGGGGAAAATTGATTCGTTTGCAAAGTAAGAAAGAGAGGCTGAGATGATTTATCAGCCTCTTTCTTGTCTTCTCCAACCAAGCGTGTTATAATGAATACTGCTCAAGCGACCTTCAATCGTTAAAGCACACACGACCTTCAATCGTGAACTAGTCATTTCGTTTATCTTTTATTACGTTGTTAACTCGAAATGAGATGCAAGCTGAGCTTGTCTGATTTATAACCTCAATCAGTCTCCCAGACTGATTGAGCAAACTCGAGTTATGCCTGCGACTCGTTGCCTATCATATTTTCATTTTAAGATGATAGGCTAAAATGGTCTCCCAGACCATTTTACTCCTAAAAGCAAACGAAAAGACTATACTCGAAGAAATTCTATTGAAAGTCATAGTAAATAGAATTTTGAGGGGTATAAATAAACGAATAGATGGGAGACTTACCATGAGTGATAACTCTAAAACACGTGTTGTTGTGGGGATGAGTGGTGGTGTTGATTCGTCGGTGACGGCTCTCTTGCTCAAGGAGCAGGGCTACGATGTGATCGGTATCTTCATGAAGAACTGGGATGACACAGATGAAAACGGCGTCTGTACGGCGACCGAAGATTACAAGGATGTGGCTGCGGTGGCAGACCAGATTGGCATTCCTTACTACTCTGTCAATTTTGAAAAAGAGTACTGGGACCGCGTTTTTGAGTATTTCCTAGCGGAATACCGTGCAGGACGCACGCCAAATCCAGACGTTATGTGTAACAAGGAAATCAAGTTCAAGGCCTTTCTGGACTATGCTATGACCTTGGGGGCAGACTATGTAGCGACGGGGCACTATGCTCGAGTGGCGCGTGATGAGGATGGCATCGTTCACATGCTTCGTGGTGTGGACAATGGCAAGGATCAGACCTATTTCCTCAGTCAACTTTCGCAAGAACAACTCCAAAAAACCATGTTCCCATTGGGGCATTTGGAAAAGCCTGAAGTACGAAAACTAGCAGAAGAAGCAGGTCTTGCGACTGCCAAGAAGAAAGACTCGACAGGGATTTGCTTTATCGGAGAAAAGAACTTTAAAAACTTTCTCAGCAACTACCTGCCAGCCCAGCCTGGTCGCATGATGACTGTGGATGGTCGCGATATGGGGGAGCATGCAGGTCTCATGTATTATACAATCGGTCAGCGTGGCGGACTCGGTATCGGTGGGCAACACGGCGGTGACAATGCCCCTTGGTTCGTTGTCGGAAAAGACCTGAGCAAGAATATCCTCTATGTCGGCCAAGGTTTCTATCATGATTCGCTTATGTCAACCAGCCTAGAAGCCAGTCAAGTCCACTTTACTCGTGACATGCCAGAGGAATTTACGCTAGAATGTACAGCTAAATTCCGCTACCGTCAGCCTGATTCTAAGGTGACAGTACATGTCAAAGGAGATAAGGCAGAAGTCATCTTTGCGGAACCACAGCGCGCCATCACACCAGGACAGGCAGTTGTCTTTTACGATGGCGAAGAGTGTCTAGGTGGCGGTTTGATTGACAATGCCTACCGCGATGGACAAGTTTGTCAGTACATTTAAGATTTTCTAAGAGGAAAGAGAATGTTTCAGTTTTTTAAGAAAAAAACGGCTAAAGAAGAGAAAAAAATGAGTCTCTCTGACTATAAGAAAGAGTATTTGAGAGAGAAAACGACAGAGTCGATTGAAGCCTTGTTCAAGGAATTGAAACGAGCTAAAGTCTGGGTCCCCTTCAATGCATCTCTGATGGATGGGGGTGACGGACAAGAAGGTGCTCGCCTAAAACCGGATATTCTGCGAAAGGGAGACGACTACTTTTATCCTTGCTTCATAGAAATTCAGGACATTCCCAAGGACTATTATGACCGATTTTCTTGGTTGCAATTGCCTCTTACGGACTGTTTATTTGCTGCGGAAGAGATAGGGGAGTTTCCGGTGAGAGGGATTGTTTTAGATGCTTTCGCTGACTCGGTTGAGATTGACAAAGGAGCTTTTGAAGCGATTCGCCAATCATAGTACATTTAGATTGACAAATTTTCTCAATTTGCTACAATAATAAAAGCAATAGAAATGATGGTCAAAGCTCATGGATGTTGCAGGCTTTTTTGTCCTGCACTTCTTACGAGTTTTGACTGTTTTTGTGTCGTTTAAGGGAAAGGATAAAAATGACTCAACAAGACTTTCGGACAAAAGTAGGAAATACGGTTTTTGGTGTTCGGGCGACAGCCTTGATTCTTCAAAATCGCAAACTCCTAGTTACCAAAGATGAGGGCAAGTATTACACTATCGGCGGTGCCATCCAAGTCAATGAAAGAACGGAAGATGCGGTAGTCCGCGAAGTGAAGGAAGAACTGGGTGTCAGAGCTCAAGCTGGGCAGCTAGCTTTCGCGGTTGAAATCGTTTGAACAAGACGGTGTTTCCTAT
>NZ_GL732466.1:840602-868485 GCF_000187645.1 Streptococcus sp. C300 | reverse complement strand
CTCAATTTGCTACAATAATAAAAGCAATAGAAATGATGGTCAAAGCTCATGGATGTTGCAGGCTTTTTTGTCCTGCACTTCTTACGAGTTTTGACTGTTTTTGTGTCGTTTAAGGGAAAGGATAAAAATGACTCAACAAGACTTTCGGACAAAAGTAGGAAATACGGTTTTTGGTGTTCGGGCGACAGCCTTGATTCTTCAAAATCGCAAACTCCTAGTTACCAAAGATGAGGGCAAGTATTACACTATCGGCGGTGCCATCCAAGTCAATGAAAGAACGGAAGATGCGGTAGTCCGCGAAGTGAAGGAAGAACTGGGTGTCAGAGCTCAAGCTGGGCAGCTAGCTTTCGCGGTTGAAAATCGTTTTGAACAAGACGGTGTTTCCTATCACAACATCGAATTTCATTATCTAGTTGATCTACTGGAGGATGCCCCATTGATCATGCAGGAAGATGAAAAAACGCAGCCCTGTGAGTGGATTGATTTGGATAAACTCCAGAATATCCAGCTAGTTCCAGCCTTCTTAAAAACAGCCCTGCCGGATTGGGACGGGCAACTAAGACACATTCATCTTGAAGAATAGGAGAGAAAATGACTTATAATTTTACGGAAGAATACGATATTATTGTAATCGGTGCGGGACACGCTGGGGTTGAGGCTTCCTTGGCTGCAAGCCGTATGGGTTGTAAGGTCTTGCTTGCGACTATCAACATTGAAATGCTGGCTTTCATGCCATGTAATCCCTCTATCGGAGGTTCTGCCAAGGGGATTGTCGTGCGTGAAGTCGATGCCCTCGGTGGTGAAATGGCTAAAACCATTGACAAGACTTACATCCAGATGAAGATGCTCAACACTGGGAAAGGTCCAGCTGTCCGTGCCCTTCGTGCGCAGGCTGACAAGGAGCTTTACTCTAAGGAAATGCGCAAGACAGTTGAAAATCAAGAAAATCTGACCCTTCGTCAAACCATGATTGATGAGATTTTGGTGGAAGATGGCAAGGTTGTCGGTGTGCGTACGGCGACCCATCAAGAGTATGCTGCCAAGGCTGTTATCGTGACGACAGGGACTGCACTCCGCGGAGAAATCATCATTGGAGATCTAAAGTACTCATCAGGTCCTAACCACAGTCTAGCTTCGATCAACCTAGCTGATAATCTCAAGGAATTGGGACTTGAAATCGGTCGTTTCAAGACAGGAACTCCTCCACGTGTCAAGGCTTCCTCTATCAACTATGATGTGACAGAGATTCAGCCAGGAGACGAGGCGCCAAATCACTTCTCTTATACTTCACGTGATGAGGATTATGTCAAGGACCAGGTGCCATGCTGGTTGACTTACACTAATGGTACCAGTCATGAGATTATCCAAAACAACCTCCACCGTGCGCCTATGTTTACAGGTGTGGTTAAGGGAGTGGGACCTCGTTACTGTCCGTCGATTGAGGACAAGATTGTGCGCTTTGCGGACAAGGAACGCCACCAACTCTTCCTTGAGCCAGAAGGACGCAATACAGAGGAAGTCTATGTCCAAGGACTTTCAACCAGTCTGCCTGAGGATGTGCAGCGCGAGCTAGTTCATTCCATCAAAGGTTTGGAAAATGCTGAGATGATGCGAACAGGTTATGCCATTGAGTACGACATGGTCTTGCCACACCAGTTGCGTGCAACACTTGAAACCAAGAAAATCTCAGGACTTTTCACAGCTGGTCAGACAAATGGTACATCTGGTTACGAAGAGGCAGCAGGCCAAGGGATTATCGCAGGTATCAATGCGGCTCTGAAAATCCAAGGCAAACATGAGCTAATCTTGAAACGGAGCGATGGCTATATAGGGGTGATGATTGATGACTTGGTGACCAAGGGAACCATTGAACCTTACCGTCTCTTGACCAGTCGAGCTGAATACCGTCTCATCCTCCGTCATGACAATGCCGATATGCGTTTGACCGAGATGGGACGCGAGATTGGGCTTGTGGATGATGAACGCTGGGCTCGTTTTGAAATCAAGAAAAATCAATTTGACAATGAGATGCAGCGTCTTGATAGCATCAAACTCAAGCCAGTCAAGGAAACCAATGCCAAGGTTGAGGAGATGGGCTTCAAACCATTGACTGATGCGGTGACAGCCAAGGAATTCCTTCGTCGCCCAGAAGTTTCTTACCAAGATGTGGTAGTCTTCATTGGTCCAGCTGCTGAGGACTTGGATGACAAGATTATCGAATTGATTGAAACAGAAATCAAGTACGAAGGCTATATTTCCAAAGCCATGGATCAGGTTGCCAAGATGAAACGCATGGAAGAAAAACGCATTCCAGCCAATATCGACTGGGATGACATTGATTCTATCGCAACAGAAGCTCGCCAGAAGTTCAAACTGATCAATCCAGAAACCATCGGTCAAGCTAGCCGTATTTCGGGAGTAAATCCAGCAGATATTTCTATTTTGATGGTGTACCTAGAAGGTAAAAATCGTAGTATTTCTAAGAATCAAGAAAAGAAAGCATAGAAAAACAGCTCCGAAGATGGGGCTGTTTTGTTGATTTTCAAAGAGTATTATTCTTCATCTGGTGTGAGGATCATCGGGATAATGATCGGTTCACGTTCCGTATTTTCATAAAGGAAGGGGCGAATGGCGTTGACAATGGCACCATTGACAGACTGCACGCTAGCATCTTTGTTCTTCAGTGCGATACGAATGGCATTGAAGAGGATGCGCTGGCTTTGGCGAATCAAGTCTCCAGACTCTCTCATGTAGACAAAGCCGCGGCTGAGGATATCTGGACCAGACAGAATCATCTGAGATTTGAAGTCAACAGTTGCGACTGCAAGTACGACACCGTCTTCGGATAGATCTCTACGGTCTTTGAGGACGGCTGCACCGATTTCGCCGATACGATTGCCATCGACATAGATGTCTTGGGCATTGAAGTGGCCTGCGATACGAGCAGAGTTAGCAGTAAGGGCGAGTACATCACCATTACTCATGATAAAGATATTGTCCTTCTCAACACCAGTATCCACCGCTAGTCCAGCATGGACTTTCTGCATACGGTATTCACCATGGACAGGCATGAAGTATTTTGGCTTAATCAAGCGGAGCATGAGTTTTTGCTCTTGCTGACCACCGTGTCCAGAGGTGTGGATATTGTTGATTTTACCGTGGATAACTTCAACACCAGCTTCTGAAATGATGTTGATCAGTTTGTTGACGCTAGTAGTATTTCCAGGGATTGGGCTAGAAGAGAAGATAACGGTATCGCCGGGTTGGAGTTGCACCTGACGGTGAGTTCCATTAGCGATACGAGAGAGAGCTGCCATCGGCTCACCCTGACTACCTGTACAGAGGATAAGAACCTCGCCTGCAGGATAGTCTTTGATTTCATTTGGCTCGATAAAGGTTCCCTTAGGAGCTTTGATGTAGCCAAGCTCGATTCCGTTGACAATAGCCTTTTCCATAGAACGACCAAAGACAGCAATCTTGCGTCCAGTCTTAACAGCAGCATCCGTTGCTTGCTGGAGACGGAAGATATTTGAGGCAAAGGATGCAAAGATGATACGTCCTTCGATACCTTGAATGATCTTCATGATGGACTGACCAACGACTTTTTCAGAGTTGGTAAAGGTTGGCACTTCCGCATTTGTCGAGTCAGAGAGGAGACAGAGTACGCCTTCTTCCCCAAGGGCAGCCATACGGTGCAAGTCTGCAGGTTCTCCAACTGGAGTAAAGTCGAACTTGAAGTCACCCGTACAGACGATTTTTCCTTGAGGGGTATGAATGACAATCCCTAAAGGCTCTGGAATGGAGTGAGTGGTTCTAAAGAAAGTTGCCTTGAGATTTTTAAAGGTCAACTCAGTATTGTGGTTGATTTCGTATAGTTTGGCGTTGCGCAAGAGGCCGTGTTCTTCGAGTTTTCCACGGATCAAAGCCAAGGCAAGTGGCCCAGCGTAGATAGGGACATTTGCTTGCTTGAGCAGGAAAGGAATCCCACCGATGTGGTCCTCGTGTCCGTGTGTAATCAAAATAGCCTTGACGCGGTCGATATTGTCCACGATGTAAGAGTAATCAGGAATGACATAGTCGATACCCAGCAAGTCATCTTCTGGGAATTTAATCCCAGCATCGACGATGATAATCTCGTCTTGGTATTCAATTCCGTACGTGTTTTTCCCGATTTCTCCCAGACCACCGATGGCAAAAACGCCGACTTCTTCAGGTTTAAGAGTGTAGGCCATATTAGAACTCCGTAATCTCGAAAGCGCCAGTTTCTTTTTCGTAATCTAGCAATTTGTCAGACAAGAGTTCGATAAATTCGATGTTGTACTCTGGGCGGTTTTCTTCGACAAGTTGGCGAGCAGCGATACGGCCCTCAAGTTCTGAGCTAGCATCGATGTCTAGGTAAAGTGAGCGTGTTGTTTCACGACGTGGGCTACGTTCTTTTGTTTCTTGATAAAAAACTTTGTAAATCATATAGTTCCTTTCTATTTACAGGTCAGCTTATTCCAAACTTTTAGTAGAGATTTGCTTGATTTCATTCCATTTTGTGTCTAGATTGACCTTGATTCGTTACAATTATTTCAATTATACCATAAAATGAAAAATTAGTAAAAGACGGAAATGGAGAAAGTCGGGAGGGGAAGAAGGAACAAAAAGACAGGTAGGATTTGGTCGGAGAGCACTTAGGTGTTATAATTAAAGGGGGAATCTAAAGAGATAGTAGATTTAAGGAAGAATACAGTTCTAGTTTCATTAATCGTTGGAGTGGATGGTTGGGACAGAATGATATCTTTGAAAAAAGAAAAAGCTCTTGAGAAATCTCAAGAGCAAATAAAAAGGCTGAGACAAAACTCGGGGATTTTCCTGGAGCAGTCCAGATGGCAGCACCTCTACCTGAAGCGAATGCATCGCAACCTTTGAATGACTTGTCACCAAATCAAACTCGATCTCAGCCTTTACTTAATTCTATCATCTATGAGGCTAAGAAGTCAATCTATAAGTATAACGATGTAGAAATAGCATGGAGTGGAGTGTTTACTAAAGAGGCAAAGAAAAGCCCTTAATCTAAGAGTAAGCAAAAAGAGAGGACCAATGGTAGTCAGGGGTCTTTACAGCTCAAAGCTGAAGGCAGTCCCACACCCGTACCAGAAGTTGGTACCTTTGAACGCTCTGTTACCAGTCGCCCTACGTTATCCTCTCAATATTTATATTCTACTATAACTTACTGAAGGAATCAACTTTAAAAGCGCCAAAAAGCTCCTGACCGAAGTCAAGAGCCGTCAAACACTGGGGGCGAACTAATCAATCGCAATTTCAGTTCTTTAGAAACCAAAGTTTCAGGGATAGCACTGCAACCCGAAGAGTCAACTACTCAACCTGATTTTCCTACCAGTGTTGAATTACATTTTAACATTGATAGACCGATACTGTCAACAGTTTATATAAAAATAGGAATACCAAAAGGAGGATCAAGAATGTTTAGTTTGTTTGAATTTGCAGTAGGGGCTCGCCTCTTGATGTTTGTAGTCTTTGTAGCTTGTGTTTATGGGGGGAATGCCCTGTTTGTGCATCTGGAACACCGCAAAACAAAATTCCTTTGGAAGCTTGCTTTTGTGACGCTCTATTCAATTTTTCTCCTCCTGGTCACCTATGTTGTCTGGCTCGTTTTCTACTTTGGTTTAAATGCCTAGAGTCAATTATTCCTCTAGATATACAGAAAATCCACCTCGTCTTGATAGATGGAATGGATTTTTCTATTTTTAGGTGCTATCTTTATTGTTATGATGATGTTCTTTCGTATCGAAAATCGAGTTGAAACATAAATGCCTGATCCAAATTTTTTACAAAGAACTTTTCAATTTCCTTGTTCACTTTTCTATTCAAAAAAGCTACAACTTTTTTGAATTTTTTGTGCAGAATTGCTTGTTTAAGTGGCAGGAACTTTTGTTTCAAAATAAAGAAAATTCCCATGCGCTGGCTTTTGTAGTATAATAGTAAACAGACAAAAAGATAGGAATGTGTTATGAAAGTATTAGCTTTTGATACGTCCAGCAAGGCTCTTTCTCTAGCCATTTTAGAGGACAAGCAGGTTCTTGCCGAGACGACGATTAATATCAAGAAAAATCACAGTATTACCCTTATGCCAGCCATTGATTTTTTGATGGCCAGTCTAGATTTGACATCAAAGGATTTGGATCGAATCGTGGTCGCTGAAGGGCCAGGTAGCTACACGGGCTTGCGAATTGCGGTAGCAACTGCCAAGACCTTGGCTCATACCCTGAACATTGAGTTAGTTGGGATGTCTAGCCTCTTGGCTCTGGTGCCACGCCAACAAGAAGGCTTGGTGGTTCCTATCATGGATGCACGTCGCAACAATGTTTATGCAGGATTTTATCAAAACGCCAAACCAGTCTTTCCAGAAGCGCACCTGTCTTTTGCGGAAGTGCTAGAGCAGGTCAAGGATGCTGAACAGGTAACCTTTGTCGGAGAAGTTGGAGCCTTTGTGGAACAGATCCAAGAACAACTACCTCAAGCTAGCTATCAAGAAACCTTGCCAAATGCAGCTAATCTAGCTCTTTGGGCCTGGGACGAGGAAGCAGACTCCTTGCACGACTTTGTGCCAAATTACCTCAAACGTGTTGAAGCTGAGGAAAACTGGCTCAAGAACCATACCGAGTCTGGCGGGTCTTACATTAAACGCCTATGATAGAAATCAAACGAATCCAAAAACAGCCTGAACTAGCTAAAACCATCTACGCTGTCATGGCAGATGTTTACCCAGTCAGTCCTTGGACGCTGGAACAAATCCAAGCAGACCTGTCCCAAGACCAAACTTGGTACGCTCTAGCTTATGATGGAACAGAAGTGATTGGATTTCTAGCTGTGCAGGAGAATCTCTTTGAGGCAGAAGTCCTGCAAATCGCTGTCAAGAAAGCCTATCAAGGACAGGAAATAGCATCAGCCTTGTTTGCAACATTGCCGACAGACAAGGAGATTTTCCTCGAAGTCAGAAAGTCAAATCACCGAGCGCAAGCATTTTACAAGAAAGAAAAGATGACGGTCATCGCTGAGCGAAAGGCCTACTACCATGACCCAGTCGAGGACGCCATCATCATGAAGAGAGAAATAGATGAAGGATAGATATATTTTAGCATTTGAGACATCCTGTGACGAGACCAGTGTCGCTGTCTTAAAAAACGACGACCAGCTCTTGTCCAATGTCATTGCTAGTCAAATTGAGAGCCACAAACGTTTTGGGGGCGTAGTGCCAGAAGTAGCTAGTCGTCACCATGTAGAGGTCATTACAGCCTGTATCGAGGAGGCTCTAGCAGAAGCAGGAATTACCGAAGAGGACGTAACAGCCGTGGCCGTTACTTATGGACCAGGCTTGGTTGGAGCCTTACTAGTTGGTTTATCAGCTGCTAAGGCCTTTGCTTGGGCACATGGACTTCCGCTGATCCCCGTGAATCACATGGCGGGCCACCTCATGGCAGCTCAGAGCGTCGAGCCTTTGGAGTTTCCCTTGCTAGCCCTCTTGGTCAGTGGTGGGCACACGGAGTTGGTCTATGTTTCCGAGGCTGGTGATTATAAGATTGTTGGGGAGACACGAGACGATGCGGTTGGTGAGGCCTATGATAAGGTTGGCCGTGTCATGGGATTGACCTATCCAGCAGGTCGCGAGATTGATGAGCTAGCTCATCAGGGGCAGGATATTTATGATTTCCCTCGTGCCATGATTAAGGAGGACAATCTAGAGTTTTCATTCTCAGGTTTGAAGTCTGCCTTTATCAATCTTCACCACAATGCCGAGCAAAAGGGAGAGAGTTTGTCCAAGGAAGACCTGTCAGCATCTTTCCAAGCAGCAGTCATGGATATTCTTATGGCCAAAACCAAGAAGGCCTTGGGAAAATACCCTGTTAAAACTCTGGTCGTGGCTGGTGGCGTGGCAGCTAATAAAGGGCTCAGAGAACGCCTAGCAGCTGAAATCACAGATGTCAAGGTCATCATCCCACCCCTGCGCCTTTGCGGAGACAATGCAGGTATGATTGCCTATGCCAGCGTCAGCGAGTGGAATAAAGAAAACTTTGCAGACTTGGACCTCAACGCCAAACCAAGCCTCGCCTTTGATACCATAGAATAAAGAGTCAGTTTTGAACTGGCTTTTTTACTCCGGAAAATGTCAGAATATTTTGACAAATCTGTAAAAATGATGATATAATATGTAAAAATTAGGAGGTGGTCAGATGATTGAGAGAATGGAATTGGGAGAATTTTACAAGGAATTGCGGCTGGCGAGAAGGCTCAAGCAGTCAGATGTGGCTTGTGAGGGTCTGACAGCATCCCAGCTATCCAAGTTTGAACTAGGGCAGTCTATGCTGTCTGCAGATAAGCTGATTCTAGCTATCCAAGCGATAAATGTGACCTTTGATGAGTTTGGACACAAGCTTAACAACTATCAAGAATCACCACATATGCGAATTGGTCGAAAGGTTGTGGATCGTTTTGCCCATCAAGATATAGCAGGCTTAGAGCAATTATTAGAGGAGGTCGAGCAAGAACAGATGGCGCAGACCTATCGTCGTTTGAACGCTATTGTGATTAAAGATGCCATTCATTCCTTGGATAAAAACTATCTGCTAGAAGAGGAGGATAGCGAGTTTTTAACTACTTATCTCTATGCTATTGAGTCTTGGACCTGGTTTGAACTCTATATTTTTTGCAATACCATGCCCTTCTTAAGTAATCAAGATCTGATTTTTTTATCCACCTCTTTACTTGAAAAATCTAAGGAATTTAAAGAGTTGGTACACAATCAATTGTATATGAAAAGTGGTTATCTTAATATCATCTCAGAGCTCATGGAGCGCAAACTTTTTTCCTATATTCCAATTTTTGAAGCTGAGTTGGAGAGTATGCTCCGACCATACGATGTTTTTGAGAAAGTATCATGGCAATTTTTAAAGAAATTGAGCATTTTCCTTCAAACCAAGGGAAGCAATCAAAAAGAGATTGAAAAATTTATCCAATCTCTGCAAGTATTAGAAAATCCCCAATTAACAGCTCTTTTTGAACTACGCTTACAGCAATATAAAGACCTTATCGATTAACAAACGATCGCAAAAATGAAATTTCTATAAGAAAAAATGTCAAATATGCGATTTTCTAAAATAGGGCATTTTTCGTGTTATACTGTCTTTATTTCATAGTATAGGAGAAAATAAAATGAAAAAGATAATCTCACGCTACTACTTGTTTGTAACTATTCTACTTGTCATTGCTGACCAGTTCTTCATTCGTTTGCTTTTACATAGCGATCTTGCTGCTGGTCTATCCGACTTTTCCTATTATTTGTCGGATATGCTGTTGAATTTTCTTGTGGTTTTGCTTGCTATTACTGTTATGGTTTGGTCAGGTAAATGGCAGAAAATTAACAGTCGAAAATTTAGAGGTTCCTATCTTTTTTATTCCTTTTTAGCTCTTCTTGCTTTTGTTATTTGGAATTTCGTCACATTTTATCTTTTCCCATCTACCAAAAATGAAATTGCTTATCAACTGGATGTCCCTACTTTTACAGGAGCTACAGCATTTTTGATGTATTTTTTCTATCCTGTGATTGCAGGTCCCATTTTTGAAGAGATGATTTATCGTGGATTGGTGATGACCGCTCTGGAAAAAGGAAAGAAATGGGGACTGGATGTGCTTGGATCTGCTACTTTGTTTGGAATCTTGCACATTAGTAATCACGGTTGGGTCTTGACAGACTTTTTCGTATATATGGGTGGCGGTCTCATATTTGCAGTTTTATTTAGAGTAACCAAGTCCATTTATTGGCCTATTGGACTGCATATAGTCTACAATGGCATTGGTCAAATTTTACCGTTGCTGTAATTTTAGGTGCTCAGCAATATCGGTCTATCCTTGGGGAGAACTTCCCATTTGAACTCAAAAAGGAGTTGCGATGAAAGTATTTATTCAAAATAGAGATTTTAGGCAATTAACCATCAACCAGTGGATCTCAACGGTTGGGGATACGATTTTTTATCTTGCTTTTTTGAATTATGTGGCAGACGCTTCGTTTGCCCCCTTGGCGATTTTACTCATTACGATTTCAGAGACTGTTCCTCAAGTTCTGCAAATCTTTATGGGAGTTTTGGCTGACTTTCAACACCATCGTGTTCTAAAGTATACGCTTATTAGTTTTGTCAAATTTGTACTTTATTCTATAGTTGCACTTTCGCTTTCAGGGCAGTCCTTTTCCTTATGGCTCGTATTCTTTATTTGTTTAATGAATCTCTTGTCGGATACATTGAGTTACTTTTCAGGAGCCATGCTAACTCCTATTTTTATAAGAATCATTGGGAAAGAACATCTGACAGAAGCCATTGGTTTTAAACAATCAACAGTTAGTTTAGTTCGGACAATCAGTAATATTCTAGGAGGGATTTTACTAGGAATTCTTTCCATTCAGTTCATTTCCTTGCTAAACGCTCTGACGTTTCTGATAGCATTTGTAGGTATTCTTCTCATAAAAAATGATCTTTTGAAAGTTGAAAAAACAATTAGCTATCAAGAAGGTCTTTCTATAAAATCGTTTTGCCAGCATTTGTTCCAATCATCGAAATTGATCTGGAATATGGATAGAGTGATCTTCATTTTGTTTATCGTCTCTATCAGCCAAGCTGTGATCAATGTCACTGTTCCTATTTCGACTCTTTTTTTAAGAAACCAACCGTTTTTGAATTTACAAACTGGTCAATCACTCGCTTTGTTATCAACACTAGAATTGTTAGCACTTATTGTCGGAAGTCTTGTGAGCGGCTATCTGAAAAATACGATTTCTATAAAAACAGCTCTATACGCTTCGGTCGTCATCCAGTTACTCCTTCTAGTAGGATTTGCCACAGTTCATTTTGGCTTGATTCTGCTTTTCAGTTCCTTGGATGCCTTCATCGCAGGGTTACTTTCTCCTAGATTGCAAGAACTCGTCTTTAAACAAATACCTGAGGAGTCAATGGGAGCGGTTCAATCCTCTATCGGTGCTATTACGGTTGTTTTACCAAGTCTATTCACAATTGTTTTCGTAACGATTGCTACAAGTTTTGGGACCCTAGCGGTCAGCTTTATTCTATTGCTATTACTCCTAACCGCATTTGTCATGCTCTTGAATATTCGTGAGAGCATTTAGCGGAGAATTTGCATAATATGTGTTTGAGACTGGATTGCCAGTCTTTTTCTTATCTCCAATATCTAATAGTAGTCCCTACTCAGTCCATTGTTACCTTAAATGAAAAGTAATTTTAGAATCTAATCACGGAACCCGACTCTATCAAAGTTTGTCAATCCTAGACTTTTCTTGTATAGTAGATATATGAAAATTACAAAAATAATCAGTAGTCTGCTTGCTATTGGAGCTTTACTCATGCTTTTATCAGCTTGCCAGAATATCAAAAAGACACAACTGGTCTTGTTTGAATCCCTTTCGTTCGGTATGTCTCCTAAATCTTTTGAAGAAGGATTGGGAAAGGCTAGCGAGGTAGAGGAAGAAAAGGAAACAGCTTATCGTGATACTTGGCGTGCAGAAGATCCGTATTTCTATAAAACAGGTCGCCTTTTCTATCACTATGAGCAGATTACTTTGAAAGGCTATACTGGTCGAGCAACCTTTACATTTTCAAAATCGCATCACTTGGAAACAGTAGCGGCTTATTTTCCCGTTACCTCAAAAGCTGAGCAGGAAGCATTGCTCGATAACTTATCCCAGACTGTAAAAAAAGAACTGGAAGAACTCCCAGATTACCAGTCTATGACCACTGATCCGGTAGGGCTATACGATGACGGTTATCGCTACAAGGTCAAATTGAAGGGACAACAGTGGGAACTCTGGGTTGATGTCTATCCAACAGAAAATAAATATGCTACAGACACAGAAACCGATAAGTATACTATCCGAGTGGATCAATTTCTTATGTATCCATGATACTCCCTCTTCAGCACTTTTTGCTGGCAATAAGTTTCGAATCCGAAACTTTTTTCTCTTTTATGAATGTGTTATAATATTCCTTGCTGTGACTGTGACCTTGAACAGTCTCAAACGAAGAAAATAAGAGGAAAAAGATGAAAGAAAAAGGATTTTGGGAAGGTGTACAGGCGGCCATGCCGACTGCCCTTGGCTATGTCAGCATTGGTCTGGCTTGTGGGATTATCGGTGCGCCCTATGTGACACCTGTTGAGATGGGCTTGATGAGCCTCTTTGTTTATGCTGGGAGCGCCCAGTTTGCCATGTTAGCATTGATTGCGGTCCAAGCACCTGTCGCAGCTATTGCTATGACGGTCTTTTTGATCAACTTGCGCCTCTTTTTGCTGAGCTTGCATGCATCGACCTATTTCCGTCATACTAGTCTCTGGCAAAATATCGGTATGTCTAGCCTCTTGACAGATGAGACTTACGGGGTTTTGATGGGAGAATTAGCCCATACAGACAAGGTCAATCCTATGTGGATGCATGGGAACAATCTCAACAGCTATGTAGCTTGGTTTGTGGGGACAGTAGTCGGAACAGCTCTAGGTGGACTCCTACCAAATCCAGAAATTTTTGGTTTAGATTTTGCCCTTGTGGGAATGTTTATCGGGATTTTTGCTTCGCAGTTCCAGATTATGCAAAGACGGATTCCTGTCCGCAATCTGCTGAAGATCCTAGCAGTTGTTACGGTGTCTTTCTTTTTGCTCTTGACAGTGGTGTCTCAGTCACTAGCTGTTCTGTTTGCGACGCTACTTGGTTGTACGATGGGGGTGCTTTTAGATGGTCAGTAAATATCTTTTGTTAGCCATTATCTTTTCGGGCCTAGTGACTTGGGTTCCCCGTATGATTCCTTTCATCTTGGTCAAGTACAAGGGGTTGCCAGCTATCGTAGAGCGATTTTTGAAGTTCTTGCCTGTTTCCATTATCTTTGCCTTGATTCTTTCAAGCGTAGTGACCGGTAAGGTTGGCAGCCTTCCTCAGATCAAGTGGTTGGACTTCTTGGCAGTCTTTCCAACGGTTTGGGTAGCCTTTCGCTACCGCAATCTAGTTGCTACAGTTCTCTTTGGAGTGGTCTTGATTGCAGTCTTGCGTCTGGTCTTTTAGTCAGCCATAAAAAAAACCTATCACCGAGATAGATATCATATAATGGCGAAAAAAAATATTTTCTGTTAAGATAGTAAAGTATTCTATTTTGGAGGAAATGACATGAAAAAAATCGTCAAATATTCATCTCTTGTTGCTCTAGGACTTGTTGCCGCAGGTGTACTAGCAGCTTGCTCAGGTGGAGATAAGAAAGATACTGCAACTAGCGAAGCAGCATCTGGTAAGAAAGAAATTATCGTTGCAACCAATGCTTCACCAAAACCATTTAACTACGAAGAAAATGGCGAGTTGACTGGTTATGAGATTGAAGTAGTCCGTGCTATCTTTAAAGACTCTGACAAATACGATGTCAAGTTTGAAAAGACAGAGTGGTCAGGTGTCTTTGCAGGTCTTGATAGCGACCGTTATCAAATGGCTGTAAACAATATCAGCTATACCAAAGAACGTGCTGAAAAGTACCTTTATGCAGCGCCAACTGCTAAAAACCCTAACGTTCTCGTTGTGAAGAAAGACGACAACAGCATCAAGTCGCTTGATGATATCGGAGGCAAGTCTACTGAGGTTGTTCAAGGGACAACATCAGCTAAACAGCTAGAAGATTATAACAAACAACACGCTGACAATCCAACGGTTCTTAACTATACCAAGGCTGATTTCCAACAAATCATGTCTCGTTTGAGCGATGGTCAGTTTGACTACAAGATCTTTGATAAGATCGGTGTTGAAACAGTTATCAAGAACCAAGGTTTGGACAACTTGAAAGTCATTGAACTTCCAAGCGACCAACAACCTTACGTTTACCCACTTCTTGCAAAAGGTCAAGATGAGTTGAAATCATTTGTAGACAAACGTATCCAAGAACTCTACAAAGACGGAACTCTTGAAAAATTGTCTAAACAGTTCTTCGGAGACACGTATCTCCCAGCAGAAGCTGATATTAAATAGTCGTATGAAATCATCCAGTCTGAGAAAGGCGGATGATTTCTCAATTTTTAGGTATATAGTTTCAAACTATATGTCTGCCTATCTAATAACAATTTGCTAAATCAAATAAAGTATGAGATACTATTACGGTATTAT
Source organism: Streptococcus sp. C300 (assembly GCF_000187645.1). Taxonomy (GTDB): domain Bacteria; phylum Bacillota; class Bacilli; order Lactobacillales; family Streptococcaceae; genus Streptococcus; species Streptococcus oralis_CQ. The sequence goes on along the minus strand of NZ_GL732466.1, from coordinate 854,288 downwards.
TTTTAAAGGAGATAGAATCATGAAAATTAAAAAATGGCTCGGTGTAGCAGCTCTTGCTACAGTCGCAGGTTTGGCTCTTGCAGCTTGCGGAAATTCAGAAAAGAAAGCAGACAACGAAACAGTTGTCAAAATTGCAACAGTTAACCGTAGCGGTTCTGAAGAAGCGCGTTGGGATAAAATCCAAGAATTGGTTGAAAAAGATGGAATTAAATTGGAATTCACAGAGTTCACTGACTACTCTCAACCAAACAAGGCAACTGCTGATGGCGAAGTAGACTTGAACGCCTTCCAACACTACAACTTCTTGAATAACTGGAACAAAGAAAACGGGAAAGACCTTGTAGCGATTGCAGATACCTATATCTCACCAATCCGCCTTTACTCAGGTAAAAATGGGGAAGAAAACAAGTACACCAAAGTGGAAGAAATCCCAGATAACGGTGAAATCGCCGTACCAAACGATGCAACAAACGAAAGCCGTGCGCTTTACTTGCTTCAATCAGCTGGTTTGATCAAATTGGATGTTTCTGGAACTGCCCTTGCAACAGTTGCTAACATCACAGAAAATCCAAAGAACTTGAAGATTACTGAATTGGACGCTAGCCAAACAGCTCGTTCATTGTCATCAGTTGATGCTGCCGTTGTAAATAATACCTTCGTTACAGAAGCAAAATTGGACTACAAGAAAGCACTCTTCAAAGAACAAGCTGATGAAAACTCAAAACAATGGTACAACATCATTGTTGCGAAAAAAGATTGGGAATCATCACCTAAGGCTGATGCCATCAAGAAAATTATCGCAGCTTACCACACTGATGAAGTGAAAAAAGTTATCGAAGAAACATCAGACGGTTTGGACCAACCAGTTTGGTAATAAGACACAGGGAGGTGGGAGAGAGTTTCCACCTCTTGCTTTTGTATAGAGAGTTGATTTTAAAGAGGCACTTGTGGTCGTTCTAAGGACACAAGTACGTAGTAGAAAGAGAGAGAAAATGGTTTTTCCTAGCGAACAAGAGCAGATTGAAAAATTTGAGAAGGATCATGTGGCCCAACATTATTTTGAAGTCTTGCGCACCTTGATTTCCAAGAAATCAGTCTTTGCCCAACAGGTTGGACTCAAGGAGGTCGCAAACTATCTGGGTGAGATTTTCAAGCGTGTAGGGGCTGAAGTGGAGATTGATGAGAGCTATACGGCTCCCTTTGTCATGGCGCATTTCAAGAGTTCGCGTCCGGATGCCAAGACCTTGATCTTCTATAATCACTATGACACCGTGCCAGCGGATGGCGACCAGGTGTGGACAGAGAATCCTTTTACCCTTTCTGTGCGAAATGACTTTATGTATGGGCGTGGGGTTGACGACGACAAAGGCCACATCACAGCTCGTTTGAGTGCTTTGAGAAAGTATATGCAGCACCACGATGACCTACCTGTCAATATCAGCTTTATCATGGAAGGGGCAGAGGAGTCTGCTTCCATGGATCTAGATAAGTATTTAGAGAAACACGCAGACAAACTTCGTGGGGCGGACTTGCTAGTCTGGGAACAAGGGACCAAGAACGTCTTGGAACAGCTGGAAATCTCTGGTGGAAACAAGGGGATTGTGACCTTTGATGCCAAGGTGAAAAGTGCGGATGTGGATATCCACTCGAGTTATGGTGGTGTCGTGGAGTCAGCGCCGTGGTATCTTATCCAGGCCTTAAGTAGTCTGCGAGCTGCTGATGGACGTATTTTGGTAGAAGGCTTGTACGAGAATGTTCAAGAGCCAAATGAACGAGAACTAGCCTTGGTAGACACCTACGCCCAACGCAATCCTGAGGAAATCAGTCGCATTTATGGCTTGGAATTGCCTCTCTTACAAGAGGATCGTGCAGCCTTTCTAAAACGTTTCTTTTTCGAGCCAGCCCTTAATATCGAAGGGATTCAGTCAGGTTATCAAGGGCAAGGGGTTAAAACGATTTTGCCAGCAGAAGCCAGTGCTAAGCTAGAGGTTCGTTTGGTTCCTGGCCTAGAACCGCATGATGTTCTGGAAAAAATTCGGAAACAGCTAGACAAAAATGGCTTTGATAAGGTAGAATTATACTATACCTTGGGAGAGATGAGCTATCGAAGCGATATGAGCGCACCAGCCATTCTCAATGTGATCGAGTTGGCCAAGAAATTCTATCCACAGGGCGTTTCAGTCTTGCCGACAACAGCGGGGACAGGACCTATGCATACGGTCTTTGATGCCCTAGAGGTACCAATGGTGGCCTTCGGTCTAGGAAATGCCAATAGCCGAGACCATGGTGGAGATGAAAACGTGCGAATCGCCGATTACTACACCCATATTGAATTAGTAGAGGAGCTGATTAGAAGCTATGAGTAGAGATATTATCAAGTTAGATCAGATTGATGTGACTTTTCACCAAAAGAAGAGAACCATCACAGCGGTCAAGGATGTGACCATTCACATCCAAGAAGGGGATATCTACGGAATCGTTGGATATTCTGGAGCAGGGAAATCAACCCTTGTACGGGTGATTAACCTCTTGCAAAAACCATCTGCAGGGAAAATTACCATTGACGACGATGTGATTTTTGATGGCAAGGTGACCTTGACGGCAGAGCAGTTGCGTCGTAAACGTCAGGATATCGGGATGATTTTTCAGCATTTTAACCTCATGAGTCAGAAGACAGCAGAGGAGAATGTGGCCTTTGCCCTCAAACACTCTGGACTCAGCAAGGAAGAAAAGAAAGCCAAAGTAGCTAAGTTGTTAGACTTGGTTGGCTTGGCAGATCGTGCTGAAAACTACCCTTCACAACTATCGGGAGGGCAAAAACAGCGTGTGGCTATTGCGCGTGCCTTGGCCAATGATCCAAAAATCTTGATTTCAGATGAGTCAACATCTGCCCTTGACCCTAAGACAACCAAGCAGATTTTGGCCTTGTTGCAAGATTTGAACCAAAAATTAGGCTTGACGGTTGTCTTGATTACGCATGAAATGCAGATTGTCAAAGACATTGCCAACCGTGTGGCAGTCATGCAGGATGGCCGTTTGATTGAAGAGGGTAGTGTCCTTGAAATCTTCTCAGACCCTAAACAACCTTTGACCCAGGACTTTATCTCAACTGCCACAGGTATTGACGAAGCAATGGTCAAGATTGAGAAGCAAGAAATCGTAGAACATTTATCTGAGAACAGTATTTTAGTGCAGCTCAAGTATGCAGGGGCTTCAACAGACGAGCCACTTTTGAATGAATTGTACAAACATTACCAAGTAACGGCCAATATCCTCTATGGAAATATCGAAATTCTCGATGGCACTCCTGTCGGAGAATTGGTGGTGGTCTTGTCAGGTGAAAAAGTAGCGCTAGCAGGTGCCCAAGATGCCATCCGTCAGGCTGGTGTGCAGTTAAAAGTATTGAAGGGAGGACAGTAAAATGACAGATTTGATTCAAACTTATCTACCAAATGTCTATAAGATGGGCTGGGCTGGTCAGGCAGGCTGGGGAACAGCCATCTACCTAACTCTTTATATGACAGTTCTTTCCTTCATCATCGGAGGGTTCTTGGGGTTGGTGGCAGGTCTTTTCCTCGTCTTGACAGCGCCAGGCGGTGTCTTGGAGAACAAGGTTGTTTTCTGGATTTTAGATAAGATTACCTCTATTTTCCGTGCGGTTCCCTTTATCATCCTCTTGGCAATCATGTCGCCACTCTCTCACTTGATCGTCAAGACTAGTATCGGGCCAAATGCAGCTCTTGTCCCCCTTTCTTTTGCGGTCTTTGCCTTCTTTGCCCGTCAGGTGCAGGTTGTCTTGGCTGAGCTGGATGGCGGTGTCATTGAGGCAGCTCAAGCGAGCGGAGCGACCTTCTGGGATATCGTGGGTGTTTACCTATCAGAAGGTCTTCCAGATTTGATTCGTGTGACGACTGTGACCTTGATTTCCCTTGTTGGTGAAACAGCTATGGCAGGAGCAGTTGGTGCTGGTGGTATCGGTAATGTGGCCATTGCCTATGGATTTAACCGTTACAATCACGATGTGACCATCTTGGCAACCATCATTATCATCTTGATTATCTTTACAATCCAGTTCTTGGGAGATTTCTTGACCAAGAAATTAAGTCATAAATAAATGGAAGGAGTTCAAAGAGACTCCTTTTTGTTTTCTCACCGAAATGCAAGAAGGATAAAGCTTCTTTTTAGAAATATGCTATAATAAATAAAGGTCCCCAATTAGCAAGTCAGAAAGTTTGCTATAGAAGGGATGATAATGTAAAGGAGTTTGGCTGGTATGAATTATTTCGAGGAGAATGAGTTTTTCCTTCTCTTATCTGTAGTTTTACTGATTGGTTTTGTGGTAAACTTTTTTGAAAAACGTAAGGACTACTATATTTTGGTGCTCTCCCTCTTATTTGCAGGAGCTATCTATGGTAAGAGTCGAGCGATGATGGTCTATTTGCTTGCCTTTGTCGTTTATCAATATTTTCTGGTTTTTCTAGCACAGAGGATAGAGGCAAAGCGGCTGAAACCACTGGTTTTCCTTTCCATTCTTCCTTTAGTAATCAATAAAGTCTTTGCCCTGACTTCTCTGCATTTGTTGGCCTTTATTGGAATTTCTTACATGTCCTTTAAGACCATTCAGATCATGTTAGAGATATCGGATGGCTTGATCAAAGAAAAAGTCAGTGTAAAAGATTATCTACAGTTTTTACTCTTTTTCCCAACAGTTAGTGCTGGTCCGATTGATCGGAGTAGGAGATTTTTAAAAGAGATAAACGAGGTCATGCCTCGAAAAGAGTATCTAGAGTTAGCAGGGGACGGTGTGTATCGTATTGTTCTAGGCCTTCTTTACAAGGTTGTTTTATCAACCTATGTTTACCAGATGTTACTCACTCTAAGCAATACGGGTACAGTCGTCTACTCAATTAAGTATATGTACCTCTATACCTTGTATCTGTTCTTCGACTTTGCAGGCTATAGTCTAATGGCCGTTGGAAGTAGTAACATTCTAGGTATTCAGACACCGATGAACTTTAACAAACCTTTCTTGAGTGTTGATATCAAGGATTTCTGGACCAGATGGCATATCACCTTGTCGACCTGGTTGAGAGATTTTGTATTTTCAAGAGTATTGATGCAGGTTATCAGGAAAAAATGGTTTAAAAATAGACTACACAATGCAACCTATGCCTATATGGTCAATATGTTGGTCATGGGTTTTTGGCATGGTCTTAGTGTTAGTTACATTGTCTATGGTTTTTACCATGGTGTCTTGATGGCTGGATTTGAAGTGTATCAAAAGAAAAGCAATTTTTATAAGAAAAATAAAAACAAAAACTGGTATAAGCTACTAAGTTGGTTTGTGACCATGAATTTGGTTATGGTTGGTTTCTTTATCTTTTCAGGTGAACCCTATAAAATCTTACTGACGATTTTAAAGAGATAAGAGATTGAAAAGAAGTCTGCCAGATTGAAGGGATAGGATAAAACGAGATGATTAAATTAAAAGCATTTTTACTATCGCTTGTGCTCGTAATTGCGACGCTTGCCCTTTTAAATGTGACCTATGTCAAGAAGATTGATGATTATTATAAAGTCAAGGATAACAGTATTCGTTATAGCACCTCGTATGAAAAGTATAAAAGTAGAGATATTCTAACAAGCAATATCACTCCCAATACACTGGTTCTAATGGGTTCTTCAGAGTTGGTTGCAACGATAAATGAAGACTATCATCCAAATAAAATTTTTAACTACAACGATTTTAATATCATGCAGATTGGGACTAGTTATTCTCAAAACATCATTCAGGCTACGACCTTGGGCTCTATTGAAGGATCTATGAGTAAGCGAAAAGTAGCTATAGTAGAGTCGGTTCAGTGGTTTGAAAAAGATGGGACCCATCAAGATGCCTTTTTGAACAAGGCTTCTCAGGAACATATTTTCCACATGCTAGATAATGACAAGATTAGTAAGGAAACGAAAGAGAAACTGATCAATCGCATTATCGAGATTACCAAGGGAAACAAGCAACAAAATGACATCTACAAAAAATACAAAAGTTATTTCATAGATGGAAAAGGAACTATTGTTGAAAAAAAACTATTAGAGTTTGAGAACGTGATGTATTCCTTTAAGCTCAAACAGACTTTTTATCAAAAACATGCCAAATCAGATTATCCTTCGCTAGGAGACAAAACCCCAGACTATGATTGGGAAAAAATGACGGATCGGTTTGTGGAAGAGGTCAAAAAGAAAACAGACAATAATGACTATGCTGTTGATAATAATTACTACAATACTTACTTAAAAGACCGCTATGCATCACTGAAAGATTCCAATAAAGATTTGAGTTACCTAGAGTCACCAGAGTATTCAGATATGGAACTCTTCTTGACAGTTGCCAAGGAATTGGGCATTGAAGTTGAGGTCATTATTTTCCCAGTAAACGGGAAATGGAATGACTATACGGGTATCTCAAGAGAGATGCGAGAAAAAACTTATAAAAAAATAGAAGATGTCGCAAAAAGCCATGGTGCAACTGTACTAAACTATGGAAACAGAGAGTATGATAATTACTTTTTATTTGACGTGATGCACGTTGGAGTGAAAGGATGGATGGAAGTTGAAAAAGAACTTTATAAATTTGCAAACCAAGCTAACTAATACACATCGTTTAATCTTGTGGACACTATTTTTCTATACGGTTATCTTGAGCATCGTGATTTACTGTTTTGTGACCGATTTTTCGAATATTCAAGAATTTATCTATAGTGAATTTTAAGATTGTATACAAAAAGGCCCTGGAACTAGGCATAGCTAGTCTTCAGGGCTTTTATCTTATAGTTTATCAGCTATTTTTTGACTTAGAAATTGGCCAATAACAGCCCCAATCAAGGCACCTAGGAGGATGCTTGAAACAAAGAGAAGGATTTTGTCCAACTCTGGAGCGACCATGATACGCTCAATGTATTCTTGGGATTTCCCACGTGCAAGTAAGGTGGCCACGTAAGCTTTGGGACGGATCCACATGAGGAAGATAGGGCCACTTGTGCTAAAAGCAAAGACGAGGAAGGAGAGGGTGTTTTTGATTCGATCTCTGTAGTTTCCGAGACGAGCGATGGCATCTGCTGCAAGACCACAGGCGAGTCCTGGGAGAAAGGCACCAGCGCCATGCTTGCTAGCTAGGAAGAAAAGTGCCATAAAAAGTCCTAGAGTGGTGATAGCGCCAAAACGAGGGACCTTCGTCAAAAGAAGCATGTAGACACTGCCACCGACAAGGGCAGAAAAGGCCGGCGCGTAGAACATATTGCCTGTTTGATCGACCAGGTGTCCTAGGAAGACTCCAATCCCTAGACAGAGGAAATAAAGGACGGCGGCCAAGAGGGTGGTTAAGATATTTTTCTTCATGAGAATCTCCTTGATGCGAATTAACAAAACCAATTGTATCACGCTTTTTGAGGATTGTAAATGGGAGTTCTATATTTTTGAAAACGTTTGAAATATGATATAATAGTTACATCATTAGTTTAAGGAGAGTAGCATGGGAAAATTTCTAGAATTCGTCTTTAATCGTATCTTTTTGGGAATGATTGCGACGGCTTATTTCTGGCTATTAACACTTGCAGGAGGAGTAGTCTTTGGTTTGGCACCAGCTAGTGCAACTCTTATGAGTTTGTATGCGGAGCATGGGTATACCTATCGAGCATACCATTTGAAGGAAGCTTGGGAATTGTATAAGAGCAATTTTGTCAAGAGCAATCTGGCTTTCTATAGTTTTGTGTTTGTGGATCTTGTTCTGATTTATGGTTTGTATCTTCTAGTTCAATTGCCCCACCAGACGATTTTCTACCTTTTGGCGACCTTTCTCAACGTCCTTGTAGTTGCTCTTGTCTTTCTAGCCTATACTGTGTCCTTGAAACTTCAGGTGTACTTTGATTTATCCTACCAAAATACCTTGAAACTGTCCCTTATCGGGATTTTTATGAGCTTACCTGCGATTGCCAAGGTTTTACTCGGGTCCGCTCTCCTTGTAGGAGTTGGTTATTATATGCCTGCCTTGCTCTTTTTTGTAGGAATTGGAATGTGGCATTTCTTTATCAGTGATATGTTGGAACCTATTTATGAAAGTATCCATGAAAAATTGGCGACAAAATAGAATGAAGCAGTTTTGGCTTCACTCTCTTTTACGGATTTATAGTTTGGTTATGATCGTGGTCATTGCCAGTTTTGCAATTATGCTATCGTATGCTGACTGGGACTCGCGTGAGAAAGAGGCCCAACGGGTTGCAGAACGTGTGACCACTCGGACAGTGAGTGAAGTGGAATACTATCACAGAGAGTCAACTCAACTTGCTCAGTCTTTGGTTGAAAATCAGGCCCGCATCGAAGGAATTTACAAGTATTTTAGTCTCAGCACACCAGACTATTTCTATTGGCAATTAGAGCGTAAAACTTCGCCTTATATCTCGGTTTCCCTGTATGAAAATATTGATGACCTCTATGTTCGGAATGATTTTGTGACTGGAGTGGCTATTGTTCTTCAGGACTACAAGGAAGTCTATGTTTCGACTAGAGAAAAACGCAGTGGAGAGAAAATTCCTGCGGAGGATTTTAAGCCAACAGCCAATAGTTTTGCCATTCCTGTTTCCGATCCTGTGTCTGACAAGGATTTAGGAGTGATTTATATCTCCCTATCCCCAGATGTTTTACATGGCGCTATTGACAATACAAGGGGCCATATCCCAATGGCTGTAACAGTAACTTCGCCTTTTGAGACTGAGATGTTCCATATTGGGGAGAAGGTCTCAGCCGAGCGAGAAAACTGGTTTGTAGGTGTCACCTCTCACGGTTATCAGGTTCGAGTTGCTGTTCCTAAAAATTTTGTTCTTACAGGAACTTTGACGAGTTCAGCTGTCATTATTGGGCTAAGTATTCTCTTTATCATCATTTTGTACGTGACCCTTAGACAGACTTTTTCAAATTACCAAAAGCAGGTCGTAGACCTAGTTGATTCGATCGAGGTGATTGCTCAAGGGGAAGAAGGCCTTCGAATCGATACCTCTGAAAAAGACCAAGAATTGCTTCTCATTGCAGAAACAACCAATGATATGTTGGACCGCCTGGAAAAAAATATCCACGATATCTATCAGCTAGAGCTCAGTCAAAAAGATGCCAATATGCGAGCCCTGCAGGCTCAAATCAATCCTCACTTTATGTACAATACTCTGGAGTTTTTACGGATGTATGCCGTCATGCAAAGTCAGGATGAACTGGCGGACATTATCTATGAATTTAGTAGCTTGTTACGCAACAATATCTCCGACGAGCGGGAAACGACCTTGAAGCAGGAGTTGGAATTTTGCCGAAAATATAGCTATCTCTGTATGGTGCGTTATCCTAAATCCATTGCCTATGGTTTCAAGATTGCACCAGAATTGGAAGAAATGAGGATTCCAAAATTTACACTCCAACCATTAGTAGAAAACTACTTTGCCCATGGTGTTGACCATCGCAGAACGGATAATGTCATCAGTATCAAAGCCTTGAAGGGCCAAGGCTTCGTTGAAATCCTAGTGGAAGACAATGGTCGAGGAATGCCCGCTGAGAAACTAGCTAGCTTGCAGGAAAAATTAGCTCAGAGAAGTTTTGAACACGAAGCAAGCTACAGTGGGGAGCGGCAATCAATTGGAATAGTAAATGTGCACGAACGCTTTGTTCTCTACTTTGGGGATCGCTACCAAATCAGTGTAGAGTCAGCTGAGCAAGAAGGTGTTCGTTACCATATCACTATCCAGGATGAATAGAAAGGGTAGAAATGTATAAAGTTTTATTAGTAGACGATGAGTACATGGTGACAGAGGGGCTCAAGCGATTAATCCCCTTTGAAAAATGGGATATGCAAGTCGTCGCAACAGCTAATCACGCAGATGATGCTTTGGACTATGTTAAGAAAAATCCAGTAGATGTGGTCATTTCCGATGTCAACATGCCAGATAAGACCGGACTTGAGATGATTAGGGAAATGAAAGAGCTACTTCCAGATACCTATTATATCTTGCTGTCTGGTTATCAGGAGTTTGACTACGTCAAAAAAGCCATGAACCTTAGTGTCGTGGATTATCTGGTCAAGCCAGTAGACAAGGTGGAGTTGGGCAATTTATTAGAAAAGATTGCGCGACAGCTTCAGGAAAAGGTGGAGAAAAGTCAGACCCTCAGTCAAGAATTGGATGAGACAGGATTTACTAACTATCTGTCAGATAAAGACAGCTGGTGGATAGGACTTTCAAAGGAAAAGCAGGGATCTTTTACCATTCCTTACTACGTTTTGGGGCAAGACTGGCAGATTTTCATCTCTGATCAGCCACTAGATGGCATCGTCGTGACACCATTTGAAGCACCCTACCAGCAGTCTTTTGAGAATTGGAAGATCAATGCTGAGAAAGCCCTCTTCTACGGTTCAGTCAATCTAGAAAAATCCGAGAGTTTGTTTGCTTATTACGAGCCGATTTATCGGGTGATTATCCAAGGGAATATCAATCAAATCATCGAAGAATTAACCCTGCTAGAGAAGATTGTTTTGAAGAATACCCCGCGCGTGGCCATCACGAAGCAGCTCTTTACCCAGTTTGTCATGGATGTCTTTCATTTGTTTGAACACCTAAAAGCAGATGATATGACCGAGATTGTCAAAGCTATCCATGCCATTAATACCTTTGAAGAATTGGTTGCCTATATCAAAGAAACTTTGACCAAGTTCTTTGGCCAGTACCGCATGAATGAAAATGTGGTGAGTGTTCTGGAAGTGATTGGGCGTGATTATCAGAAAGAGCTCTCACTGAAGGATATTAGCAAGGATCTCTTTATCAATCCTGTCTATCTCGGTCAGCTGATCAAGAGGGAAACCAACTCAACCTTTGCGGAATTGCTCAATAAACAGCGAATTAAGGCAGCGCAGCAACTCTTACTTTCGACCAGTGATAGCATCGAAGATATTTGCTATGCAGTTGGCTATAGTAATGTTGGATATTTCTACAAGGTTTTCCGTAAATTGTGCGGAAAATCACCGAAAGCTTATCGGAAACAAGTTGAAACCAGCTTGTAAAAGTTGTATTCCTGTACAAAAAATGCTATAATGTTCAAAATATCTTATGGAGGAAAACATGAAAAAGAATCCTATTTATCTTTGGGTTTTGTTAGTCCTATCAGCCCTCATTTCATCTATGTCATTGTTTGGAATCTTGAGTCCATTGCCAAGTAAAGATGTGCTTCGTACAAGCCTATCTAATAGTGGGTCCCTTACTGCTCAGCAAATAGAAGACACGGTTAACTATACTTACCAAGTAACAGCGTCATCGCACTCTATTTTTAATACGTTGTTGATTGTTTTATCTGCAATTTTAGTTGTAGTAGCCTTTGTATTTCTAGTACGTAAAAATGTGCAATTCGCAAACTATGCTTATATTGGCTATGTTCTACTAGCGATTGTTGGTTTGGTTTATAGCTATATGAACGTTCAAGATGCGGTTCAATTAATCAAAGATACTACTCTCGGCTTAGGAATGGGAGCATTGGCACAAGGAACGAATATTTTGTTCATCATTATCAATGTTCTCTTTTTAGCCTTAGTCTTTTACAAGATGTGGCGCCAACAAAAAGATTTGGCCGAAGAAGTCGAAGCAGAAGAAGTTGCCTAAGTATTGACAAAAAAGAACTATCAAGTTACAATCTTGGTAGTTCTTTTTTAATCGTAAACAAAAAATCGAGGTCAACATGAAAAAAATATCCTTAGTGTATATCAGTCTGAGTGGGAATACAGAGAGTTTTGTAACCCGACTCAAGGACTATCTCTTGTCTCAGTACGAAGAAATTGAGGTCCAAAAGATCCATATCAAGGATTTGGTCAAGGAAGGGAAAGATTTCTTTGAGATGGACCATCCTTATATCGCCTTTTTACCCACCTATCTGGAAGGTGGAAATGGTGTCGACAACGGCGATGTTGAGATTCTAACGACTCCAGTGGGTGATTTTATCGCCTATGGAGACAATACTAGTAAGTGTTTTGGTGTAGTGGGATCTGGTAATCGCAATTTTAATAACCAATACTGTTTGACTGCCAAGCAGTACAGTCAGCGTTTTGGTTTCCCTGTTCTAGCAGATTTTGAAATGAGAGGCATGTTGGGAGATATTAAAAAGGTTGCAGCGATTATCGCGGATTTGTATGAGTTAGAAACAGAAAAATAAAGTAGTACTGAGGGGCAGTTGAGATTTTCAACTGCTTTTGAGTATGCAAAAAGCACCCTGTCAGGGTGCCATTTTATAAACTATCCTGCTTTTCCGATGGCAAGTGCATAGATAAAGAAGATAGCGAAGCCAAAGAGGAAAATCAATCCTGCGATAGCGAGGAGTTTTAGCCAAGAAGGAAGATTTTTATTCTCACGTGTCACCAAAACATAGTTCAAGAGAGCGAAGAATGGTGTTGTCAGGAAAGAACCGATCATGGCAAAGCGAAGCATGGTAGAAACTTGATCAGCAAAGAATTTAATAATTACGATACCAATGATAGCGGTAATGGTCATCCAGGTGTTCAAAGATTTGCGAGAATCCTCTTTTTGACGAATCAAGAGTCGCAGCGATTCCTGATTGACACGAGAGTAACCATCGATAACAGTAATAACTGTTCCAAAGATACAAAGAAAGGCGATAAAGGTGATCAAATAACGGGACCATTCTCCAAGAACAGAGGCATACATACCAACAAATTGAGAAATGTACTTGGCTGAAGCGGCTTCAACTGCCTGTCCTGTAGGATACTGAATGAGTGCTCCGAGTGCTACAAAGAATACAGCTAGGATAGCAGTTCCAATGTAACCAACGTTAAAGTCGAAAAGAGCGTCCGCTGTATTAAAGTTGACGGTCTTTTTCTTTTCAGCAGACCAGAGTGAATTGATGGCTGAAATTTCAATAGGGCAGGCATCCATCCTAAGAGGGAAACGATAAAAGGGAGGGACGCCATTTGCCAGGGTGTCTTTTCGACAAAATCAGAGCTGTATTCTGGATGCTTAATTGCCGCAATGATAACTGCAAGAACAGTTGCAATGGTCAAAGCAGACATGATCCATTTTGCCATACCATCCAATAGTTTGTAGCCACCAAAGAGTAGCATGGCCCAAATGACTGCAACAAGGATAAGGGACCATTGAGTGATGCTAAGACCAATCATTGGGAAAGCGCTAGCGATGATAGCTGAGCAAAGGATAGCGACTCCAGCTGTATTAACCATGGCAGAGAAGACGTTGAGGACAAAGAAAATCCAGAGATAGAGTTTTCCTTTTTCGGCATAACCTTCCACCAAGGTTTTACCAGTGTCGGCAGTATATTCGGCTCCAAAACGGAAAAATGGATATTTAAAAACATTGGCCAAGATAACCAAGAGGAGTAGTGACCACCCATAAGAACCACCAGCTTGAGTAGAGGATACGATATGAGAACCTCCAACGGCTGCAGAAGCCATTAGAATTCCTGGCCCCATTGCCTTTAGTTTGCTTGCCCAGGTTGACTGGTTTGATAACGTAACTTGTGACATAATAAACGCTCCTATTTTTGAATTTTCAGAATAATCTGAATAGATAGCTACTATTCTACAAAAAATCTTAAAAAAGAAATGACAAAGGCCAATTTTAGAAAAAAAATATAAGAAAAATT
>NZ_GL732466.1:837436-840582 GCF_000187645.1 Streptococcus sp. C300 | reverse complement strand
GTTGAGGACAAAGAAAATCCAGAGATAGAGTTTTCCTTTTTCGGCATAACCTTCCACCAAGGTTTTACCAGTGTCGGCAGTATATTCGGCTCCAAAACGGAAAAATGGATATTTAAAAACATTGGCCAAGATAACCAAGAGGAGTAGTGACCACCCATAAGAACCACCAGCTTGAGTAGAGGATACGATATGAGAACCTCCAACGGCTGCAGAAGCCATTAGAATTCCTGGCCCCATTGCCTTTAGTTTGCTTGCCCAGGTTGACTGGTTTGATAACGTAACTTGTGACATAATAAACGCTCCTATTTTTGAATTTTCAGAATAATCTGAATAGATAGCTACTATTCTACAAAAATCTTAAAAGAAATGCAAGGCCATTTTGAAAAAATATAGAAAATTACAGAAAACTTTACATGTATTAATGAAATTTCTCCAAGGAGAATATGGTAAGCCTAAAAAATCCGAGAAGAAAGCTTCTCGGATTTTAATTATTTCAATTGATCTGTGACGTCTTTTGAGAGCAACATTCCCAGATGGTAAGTTTTATTGATATGTGCAATGACATCATTGATATTTTCAGTCGTGTGAATTTTCTCTTTGATGTCAGACCTAAATGTCTCATCCTTCAAGAGTTGCTCTTGGTAGAGTCTTTGAAGTCTTTCCTTCTCGTACTTATTGAGCAGAAAAAGGAAAACCAAGCTAAGTACAACGAGGATATAAGCATATTGGCTCATAGGAAATCTCCCAGTGTGATAAATAGTAAAAGTGAATAAATTATTTCATTGAACAGCTACAAGGCCGAACAAAATATAAATGTTATTTTGCCTCAATCTTTCAGATTGCTTTCAAGTAATCTAAAAGATTAGAACCTAAACTAAATTGATATTATTTGGTTTGGTAAATTAGTGAAGCACCAAGCCAAATCACCATAGTTACGACGTCATGGGTTCTAAATCGATTATATTTAGGGGCCATGACTAGTGAAGCAGTTAGCTAGTCCGCATATAAGCGGCTAGCTTCCTAGTTTGCTCTTTGATTTTCATTGAGTATTAGATTGCTTTACAATAAAGTGATTAAAAGATTACGACATGAGCCTAGCCAAATCGATATTATTTGGTTAGGTGAATTAGTGAAGCGTTTAGGCAACTCGTACTGGTTACGACGTAAAGAAACATAAATCGACAATATTTATGTTTCTTTACTAGTGAAGCTCCTAGCCAAAGTCCAAATAGGATTTGGCGTTAGTTACTTAGATTGCTCCGCAATCAAGTAACTTTGGCGATTTACATCTTCTCCGGCGCTTCTACTCCGAGCAAACGAAGAGCTTCTTTGAGGACGACTGCGGTTGCGTAGCTGAGGGCCAGACGACTGTCGCGCTCAGGACTTTCATCTAGGATACGTGTATGTGCATAATATTTGTTAAATGCTTGAGCCAAACCAATCGCAAATTTCGCAATGATAGAAGGTTCAAAGTTATCTGCTGCACGATTGATAATACGTGGGAAGTCTTGGATGAGCTTGATGATTTCCCAGCTTTCAGCATCATTCAGGCTATAGTTGCTAGCTGTATCTGGTTTGAAATCGGCTTTGCGCAAGATAGATTGGATACGAGCGTAGGCGTATTGAACGTAAGGTCCAGTTTCTCCTTCAAAGGATACCATAGCTTCAAGGTCGAAGTCATATCCATTTGTACGGTCGGTCTTAAGATCATAGAACTTGATAGCCCCAACTCCAACAGCGTGGGCAACCTGGTCTTTATTTTCTAACTCAGGATTTTTCGCTTCGATTTGGGCTTTGGCACGACTAACAGCCTCAGCGATAGTCGGTTCTAGCAAGATGACATTTCCTTTACGAGTAGAGAGTTTTTTCCCTTCTTTTGTTACCAATCCAAACGGAACATGGACAATGTCTTGGCTCCAATCGTAGCCCATCTCTTGTAGTACTGCCTTGAGTTGTTTGAAGTGGGCAGATTGCTCTTGACCAACAACATAGATGGATTTTGCAAATTGGTATTCGTTTTTACGGTAGAGGGCTGCAGCCAAGTCTCGTGTGATATAGAGAGTTGCACCATCAGATTTCTTGATAAGAGCTGGATGTTCAATTCCATATTTCTCAAGATTGACAACTTGAGCCCCTTCTGACTCAACAAGAAGTCCTTTTTCAGCGAGAATGTCTACAACAGCATCCATCTTATCATTGTAGAAGGCTTCTCCGTTGTAGCTGTCAAATTCAACTTGCAATTCATTGTAAAGACGGTTGAATTCCACTAAACTTTCATCACGGAACCATTGCCAGAGAGCGAGGGCTTCCTCATCTCCATTTTCCAGTTTGCGGAACCATTCGCGTGCTTCTTCATCCAAGCTAGGATCTTTTTCAGCTTCAGCATTGATGCGAACGTAGAGTTTAAGAAGTTCATCGATTGGATGTGCTTTAACGGCTTCCTCATTTCCCCATTTCTTGTAGGCAACGATTAACATTCCAAACTGTTTGCCCCAGTCTCCCAAATGGTTGACCTTGACCGTTTGATAGCCGATTTTTTGGAAAATATGTGACAAGCTATCTCCGATAACCGTTGAGCGCAGGTGACCAATAGAGAATGGTTTTGCGATATTGGGACTAGACATATCGATAACGACATTTTCTTGCTTGCCAATGGTTTGGTCAGCATAGTGATCTTTTTCAGTGATAACATCCTGTAATACCTGAGCCGAAATAGCAGATTTATCAAGGAAAAAGTTAACGTAAGGTCCAGTAGCGACAACCTTTTCAAAGGCTTGACTATTGATTTTTTCAGCAATATCTGTTGCAATCATTTGCGGAGCTTTACGCTCGACCTTTGCTAGAGAAAAGGCAGGGAAGGCGATGTCTCCCATTTCTGAGTTTTTAGGTGTTTCCAGTAAATTTAAAATAGCCTCTTGGTCCAGGCTATCAATGACGCTAGCCAACTCGCTAGCAATCAATTCTTTTGTATTCATAAGGGCTCCTTTTGGGCTTTTTTACTATTTTAACACAATTTACTACATTTTTTGAGAAAGAAAAGAATTTTTTTTGAATTATCTATTTTTTTTGGTATAATGTAGTTATAAAATAAATGTAAAACTTGTTATAAATATTCACTTAAGAGGATAATATGAGAAAAAGAGAAA
>NZ_GL732466.1:822625-837416 GCF_000187645.1 Streptococcus sp. C300 | reverse complement strand
AAAAAGTTAACGTAAGGTCCAGTAGCGACAACCTTTTCAAAGGCTTGACTATTGATTTTTCAGCAATATCTGTTGCAATCATTTGCGGAGCTTTACGCTCGACCTTTGCTAGAGAAAAGGCAGGGAAGGCGATGTCTCCCATTTCTGAGTTTTTAGGTGTTTCCAGTAAATTTAAAATAGCCTCTTGGTCCAGGCTATCAATGACGCTAGCCAACTCGCTAGCAATCAATTCTTTTGTATTCATAAGGGCTCCTTTTGGGCTTTTTTACTATTTTAACACAATTTACTACATTTTTTGAGAAAGAAAAGAATTTTTTTGAATTATCTATTTTTTTTGGTATAATGTAGTTATAAAATAAATGTAAAACTTGTTATAAATATTCACTTAAGAGGATAATATGAGAAAAAGAGAACGGCATCAATTGATTAAAAAGATGATCACCGAAGAAAAACTTGGGACACAAAAAGAGATTCAAGATCGTTTAGAAGCTCGTAATGTTTATGTGACACAAACGACTTTGTCACGTGATTTGCGTGAAATCGGCTTGACCAAGGTTAAGAAAAATGATATGGTGTATTATGTACTAGCAAATGAGACAGATAAGATTGATTTAGTTGAGTTTTTGTCTCATCATTTAGAAGGTGTTGCAAGAGCAGAGTTCACCTTGGTACTTCATACCAAACTTGGGGAAGCTGCAGTCTTAGCAAACATTGTAGATGCAAACAAGGATGAATGGATTTTAGGAACGGTTGCTGGTGCTAATACCTTATTGGTTATTTGTCGAGACCAGCACGTTGCCAAGCTGATGGAAGATCGTTTGCTAGATTTGATGAAAGATAAATAAGGTCTTGGGAGTTGCTCTCAAGACTTATTTTTAGCAAGGAGAGACGGAAAATGGCAACAGAAAAGCTATCACCCGGCATGCAACAGTATGTGGATATTAAGAAACAATACCCAGATGCTTTTTTGCTTTTTCGAATGGGTGATTTTTACGAGTTGTTCTATGAAGATGCAATTAATGCAGCACAGATTTTAGAAATTTCCTTAACGAGTCGGAATAAAAATGCAGAAAATCCGATACCCATGGCGGGTGTCCCCTATCATTCTGCCCAGCAGTATATCGATGTTCTGATTGAACAGGGTTATAAAGTTGCCATTGCAGAACAGATGGAAGATCCCAAACAAGCGGTCGGAGTTGTCAAGCGAGAGGTGGTCCAGGTCATCACACCTGGAACGGTCGTTGATAGCAGTAAGCCAGACAGTCAGAACAATTTCTTGGTTGCTATAGACCGTGATGGCAGTCAGTTTGGTCTGGCTTATATGGATCTGGTGACAGGTGATTTCTATGTGACGGGGCTATTGGATTTCACATTGGTTTGTGGGGAAATTCGCAATCTCAAGGCGCGAGAAGTAGTTCTGGGTTATGACTTGCCTGAGGAAGAAGAACAAATTCTAAGTCGTCAGATGAATCTGGTGATTTCCTATGAGAAAGAAGGTTTTGAGGACATCCATTTATTGGATTCACGACTGGCAGCTGTGGAGCAAGCGGCAGCTAGTAAGCTCCTCCAGTATGTTCATCGGACCCAGATGCGGGAATTGAACCATCTCAAACCAGTTATCCGCTATGAAATCAAAGATTTCTTACAGATGGATTATGCGACCAAGGCTAGTTTGGATTTGGTTGAGAATGCCCGTTCAGGCAAGAAGCAAGGCAGTCTTTTCTGGCTTTTAGATGAAACCAAAACGGCTATGGGTATGCGGCTCTTGCGGTCTTGGATTCATCGTCCCTTGATTGATAAGGAGCGAATCGTCCAGCGGCAAGAGGTGGTGCAGGTCTTTCTTGACCACTTCTTTGAGCGCAGCGATTTAACGGACAGTCTCAAGGGTGTTTATGATATCGAACGCTTGGCTAGTCGGGTTTCTTTTGGCAAGACCAATCCCAAGGATCTCTTACAGTTAGCGACCACCTTATCTAGTGTGCCACGGATTCGAGCGATTTTAGAAGGCCTGGAGCAACCTGCCCTGGCCTATCTTATCAAACAGTTAGATGCCATCCCTGAGTTGGAGAGCTTGATTAGTGCTGCCATTGCTCCTGAAGCTCCTCACGTGATTACGGAAGGTGGCATTATCCGTACGGGATTTGATGAGACATTAGACAAGTACCGTCGTGTGCTCAGAGAAGGGACTAGCTGGATTGCTGAGATTGAGGCTAAGGAGAGAGAAAACTCTGGCATCAGCACGCTCAAGATTGACTACAATAAAAAAGATGGTTACTATTTCCATGTGACCAATTCGCAACTGGGAAATGTTCCAGCCCACTTTTTCCGCAAGGCGACGCTGAAAAACTCGGAACGCTTCGGTACCGAGGAATTAGCTCGGATCGAGGGAGATATGTTGGAGGCGCGAGAGAAGTCAGCCAACCTAGAATATGAAATCTTTATGCGCATCCGTGAAGAAGTCAGCAAGTACATCCAGCGTTTGCAGGCTCTAGCCCAAGGAATTGCAACGGTTGATGTCTTGCAAAGTCTCGCAGTTGTGGCTGAAACCCAGCATTTGATTCGACCTGAGTTTGGAGAGGATTCCCAAATCGCTATCCAGAAAGGACGCCATGCGGTCGTCGAAAAGGTGATGGGGGCTCAGACCTATATTCCCAATACGATTCAGATGGCAGAAGACACCAGCATTCAACTGATTACGGGACCTAACATGAGCGGGAAGTCCACCTATATGCGCCAACTAGCCATGACGGCGGTTATGGCCCAGCTGGGTTCTTATGTTCCTGCTGAGAGTGCCTACTTGCCGATTTTTGATGCTATCTTTACTCGCATTGGGGCAGCGGATGACTTGGTTTCGGGTCAATCAACCTTTATGGTGGAGATGATGGAGGCTAACAATGCCATTTCGCATGCGACCAAGGATTCCTTGATTCTCTTTGATGAATTGGGACGCGGAACTGCAACTTATGACGGGATGGCTCTTGCCCAGTCCATCATCGAATACATTCATGAACATATCGGAGCCAAGACCCTCTTTGCGACCCACTACCATGAGTTGACCAGTCTGGAGTCCAGTTTGGAACACTTGGTTAATGTCCATGTGGCAACCTTGGAGCAGGATGGGCAGGTCACCTTCCTTCACAAGATCGAACCAGGACCAGCTGACAAATCCTATGGTATCCATGTTGCTAAGATTGCTGGCTTACCAGGAGAACTTTTAGCAAGGGCGGATAAGATATTGACTCAACTGGAGAATCAAGGGACGGAAAGTCCTGCGCCAATGAGAGAAACAAGTGCTGTTACTGAACAGATGTCACTCTTTGATACCCCTGAAGAGCATCCTATTCTAGCAGAATTAGCTAAACTGGATGTGTACAATATGACACCGATGCAGGCTATGAATGTCTTAGTTGAGCTCAAACAAAAATTATAAAAAGGACCCCACTCATGTGTTTGTGAGTGGGATTTTTCTCTATTACTTTTTATGAGCCAAGAGTTGATTGATGTGGTCTACTTTTTTTGCTTCTCTTTTATAGAGAATAACCCAGATGATAAGGTAGACGATCGCAAACTCTGGAATGAGCTGGAGATAGAAGGTCCAGTGGAAGGGGAACCAACCAGCCAGAGTCGCTAGTGGGACAAAGCCAGCCAACATGAGGAAGAAATGGGAAAGTGTTGCACGGAGTAAGCTCCAGTCACGGCTGAATAAGCGACTGCCAAAGCTAAAGAGAACGCCGATAGCTGACCAGATGATCATGCAGTAGAGCAAGACCAGGGCACCGTGAATCTGATGTTGAGCCATCGCTTGGCCGATAAGAGACTCGGGGCTTAGTGGGGTATAGGTATTTGGTGCATAAATGAGTGAAAAGAGGATAGAGAGGATGAGGCCGATAAGTACACCAGCGGCTGCATCGTGAAAGATTTGTTTTTTCATAGTTCTAATTTCTCCTTGATGGTTTTTAGGTAACGGCGTGAAGAGTAGGTGAAGCTTTCATTTTTTAAGAAAATTTCAACCAGGCCGTTGGGCGTGAGTTTGAGATGAGAGATAGCGTCAATATTAACGATTTCTGATTGGGAAATTTGGATAAAAGTGGTCGGCAGAATGTCAAGAACTTGATAGAGACGCAAATCAATGGTATAGGTCTGAGATGCAGTTTCTGCTAGAACCTTCCGATTCTCGATATAGAAGCGTTGTATCTTACCAATCTTAACTAGATAGACCTGATCATCAATCTTTCCTTTGATTGTTTCTTTTTGGTCAAGATTTTCTGCGAACTCGATGACTTTCTGGACTTTTTCGGTCGGCTGAGGAGTTTGGACAATCAGCTTTTCCTCCTCGTAAGTCTCATTAATTTGTAGTTCTATTTTCATAAATTTCTCTCCTTTTCAGTTATACAAGGTTGTGATCACTTCCTGTACACCTTTATTAAACACTATTTTACGACCCATGGCAAGAGCTTTTGTCTATGTGGAGAGATTTGGAGTCTATGTGGTATTTGCTTTTTCTGATAGCATTTGAAATATGGTATAATAGCACTAATCAATTTCTAGGAAAATAGATACAGAAAGGGGCTGAAAGATGTCTCATATTATTGAATTGCCAGAGGTACTGGCAAACCAAATAGCGGCAGGAGAAGTGATTGAACGTCCTGCTAGCGTGGTCAAAGAGTTGGTAGAAAACGCCATTGACGCGGGTTCTAGTCAGATTATCATTGAGATTGAGGAAGCTGGTCTCAAGAAAATCCAAATCACTGATAATGGTCATGGAATTGCCCACGATGAGGTGGAATTGGCCTTGCGTCGTCATGCGACCAGTAAGATAAAAAATCAAGCAGACCTCTTTCGGATTCGGACGCTTGGTTTTCGAGGTGAAGCCCTGCCCTCTATCGCTTCTGTCAGTGTCTTGACTCTGTTGACCGCGATGGATGGTGCTAGTCATGGAACCAAGCTCGTTGCGCGTGGGGGTGAAGTTGAGGAAGTCATTCCAGCGACTAGTCCTGTGGGGACCAAAGTTTGTGTGGAGGACCTCTTTTTCAACACACCTGCACGTCTCAAGTATATGAAGAGCCAGCAAGCGGAGTTGTCTCATATCATTGATATTGTCAACCGTCTGGGCTTGGCTCATCCTGAGATTTCTTTTAGTTTGATTAGTGATGGCAAGGAAATGACACGAACAGCAGGGACTGGTCAACTACGCCAAGCCATCGCAGGGATTTATGGTTTGGCGAGTGCTAAGAAGATGATTGCCATTGAGAACTCTGACTTAGATTTCGAAATTTCAGGTTTTGTGTCTCTGCCTGAGTTAACCCGAGCAAATCGCAACTATATCAGCCTCTTCATCAATGGCCGTTATATCAAGAACTTTCTACTCAATCGTGCTATTCTTGACGGTTATGGAAGCAAGCTCATGGTAGGGCGTTTTCCACTGGCTGTCATTCACATCCATATCGACCCCTATCTAGCTGATGTCAATGTGCATCCAACCAAGCAAGAAGTGCGGATTTCTAAGGAAAGAGAACTGATGGCGCTGGTTTCAGAAGCTATTTCAAATAGTCTCAAGGAACAATCCTTGATTCCTGATGCTTTAGAAAATCTTGCCAAGTCGACTGTGCGTAATCGTCAAAAGGTAGAGCAGACCATTCTCCCACTCAAAGAAAATACGCTCTACTATGAAAAAACAGAACTCTCAAAACCCAGTCAAGCTGAGGTGGCTGACCACCAGGTTGAATTAACTGAGGAGGGTAGGGACCTAACCCTGTTTGCTAAAGAAACTTTGGACCAATTGACTAAGCCCGCAAAACTGCATTTTGCAGAGAGAAAGCCTGCTAACTACGACCAACTAGACCATCCAGAGTTAGATCTAGCTAGCCTCAATAAGGCTTATGATAAGCTGGAGCGAGAAGAAGCATCCAGCTTCCCAGAGTTGGAGTTTTTCGGACAAATGCACGGGACTTATCTCTTTGCCCAAGGGCGAGATGGACTCTACATCATAGACCAACATGCGGCGCAGGAACGAGTTAAGTACGAGGAATACCGTGAAAGCATCGGCAATGTTGACCAGAGTCAGCAACAACTCCTAGTGCCCTACATCTTTGAATTCCCAGCAGATGATGCTCTTCGTCTCAAGGAAAGAATGGCACTTTTGGAGGAAGTGGGTGTCTTTTTAGCAGAGTACGGAGAAAATCAATTTATACTGCGTGAACATCCTATTTGGATGGCAGAAGAAGAGATTGAGTCAGGCATCTATGAAATGTGTGATATGCTCCTCTTGACCAAGGAAGTTTCGATCAAGAAATACCGAGCAGAGCTGGCTATCATGATGTCCTGCAAACGGTCTATCAAGGCCAACCATCGCATCGATGACCACTCAGCCAGACAACTCCTTTATCAGCTTTCTCAATGTGACAATCCTTACAACTGTCCCCACGGACGTCCTGTTTTGGTGCATTTTACCAAGTCGGATATGGAAAAAATGTTCCGACGAATTCAGGAGAATCATACTAGCCTCCGTGAGTTGGGGAAATATTAAGAACACAAAAAGCCTTTGTTTTTTCCAAACAAGGCTTTTTAGCTTTTCTATGGTGGGAATTTTGAATGGACATGGCAACTTGCCATGAGGTTTACACTTGCTTGACAAGATCAGTTCTAAAAAATATTGCGAAAACGGAATTAGGTGATTCAAGGTTTTCTAGAGTCATCTTTGTCAGAAGGATTCTCAAGACCAATCACTTTATCAAGATAACGTTGTTTGGTTTTGAGAGTCTTGTTGATCGCAATTGCTGAAGCAATCAAAAGAACGAAGGTCAGCCAAATCCAGGCGGTGAATTCGGCTGGGAAACTAGAACCGGCTAAAACGAGATAGATAGCCAGAGCTAAGACGAAAATATAAATCACTTGCCAGAGGCCATAGGATTTAGCCTCTTTATAGTATTTGTCCTTGCCTTCTTCCAAGATCACTGCTGTGGAACCTTTTTCAAAGTTTTCATCCAGTAAGAGATAGTCAGTTGTTACTTGAAAAATCTTGCTTAATTCAATGATTTTTTCGATTTCAGGAAGTACTTGTCCAGACTCCCATTTGGAGATGCTTTGCCGAGAAACATTGATTTGTTCTGCTAGCTTTTCCTGGGACCAACCTTTTTCCTTTCTGAGCTCAAATAGTTTTTCTGCGAGTTTCATTATTCTATCCTCCTTTTTCTACTTCTATCCTAACAATTTTTACTTATAATGAGAATACAATCTCTTGTACTATTTGTCAACCAGAGGTTGCACCTTTTGTTGCAGTCTGTCTTGGGGAAATATGGTATACTAGATAGGCAAAATAATGGAGAAAAAATTATGTACGAATATCTAAAAGGAATCATTACCAAAATCACTGCTAAATACATTGTCCTAGAGGCGAATGGTATCGGTTATATCCTGCATGTAGCCAATCCCTATGCCTATTCAGGTCAAGTTAACCAAGAAGCTCAGATTTATGTGCATCAGGTTGTGCGTGAGGACGCCCATCTGCTTTATGGATTTCGCTCAGAAGACGAGAAGAAACTCTTTCTCAGTCTGATATCGGTCTCTGGGATTGGTCCTGTGTCAGCTTTGGCTATTATCGCTGCCGATGATAATGCTGGCTTGGTTCAAGCCATCGAAACCAAGAACATCACCTACTTGACCAAGTTCCCTAAAATTGGTAAGAAAACAGCCCAACAGATGGTGCTGGACTTGGAAGGCAAGGTAGTCGTGGCTAGTGATGCCCTTCCTGCCAAGGTCGCAGTGCAAGCCAGCGCTGAAAACCAAGAACTGGAAGAAGCTATGGAAGCCATGTTGGCACTGGGCTACAAGGCAACAGAGCTCAAGAAAATCAAGAAATTCTTTGAAGGAACGACGGATACAGCAGAGAACTATATCAAATCTGCCCTCAAGATGTTGGTCAAATAGGAGAATAATATGCCGAAACGCTGTGGTTGGGTTAAAATGAACAACCCATTATATGTGGCCTATCATGATGAAGAGTGGGGCCAACCCCTTCATGATGACCGTGCTCTTTTTGAGTTGTTGTGTTTGGAAACTTACCAGTCGGGTCTATCTTGGGAAACGGTACTAAACAAACGCCAAGGATTCCGAGAAGCATTTCATGGCTATCAAATTCAAGCGGTCGCGGAAATGACAGATGGGGAGTTGGAAGCCTTGTTAGAGAATCCAGCCATCATCCGAAATCGTGCCAAGCTCTTTGCGACGCGTGCCAACGCCCAAGCATTTTTACAAATCCAGAAAACCTTTGGCTCTTTTGATGCTTATCTCTGGTCCTTTGTTAAGGGGAAAACGATCGTGAATGATGTTCCTGACTATCACCTAGCACCTGCTAAAACAGCCTTGTCTGAAAAATTAGCTAAAGATCTCAAAAAACAAGGTTTCAAGTTCACAGGCCCAGTTGCCGTTTTATCTTTTCTACAAGCAGCAGGTTTGATTGACGACCACGAGAATGATTGTGAATGGAAGGGGAATTAAATGTTGTCTAACAAAAATAAGGGAATTCTGATTTTTGCGATTCTCTATACAGTTCTCTTTGTATTTGATGGAGTTAAATTGCTGGCTTTCTTGATGCCATCTGCTATTGCAAATTATCTAGTTTATGTAGTACTAGCTCTATATGGCTCTTTCTTGTTTAAGGATCGATTGATCAAACAATGGAATGAGATTAGAAAGACTAAAAGGAAATTCTTCTTTGGCGTCTTAACAGGATGGCTCTTTCTCTTTCTGATGACTTTTGTCTTTGAATTTGTATCAGAGATGTTGAAGCAGTTTTTTGGGCTAGTCGGACAAGGTCTAAACCAGTCGAATATTCAAAGTACCTTTCAAGAACAACCAATACTGATAGCAGTTTTCGCCTGTATCATAGGACCTTTTGTGGAAGAACTCTTTTTCCGTCAGCTCTTGTTACATCACTTGCAGAAACGTCTGTCAAGTTGGCTAAGCATTCTTCTGGTAGGACTTGTTTTTGCTCTGACTCATATGCACAGTTTGGCTTTATCAGAGTGGGTCAGTGCAGTCGGTTATCTAGGTGGAGGCATTGCCTTTTCTATCATCTATGTGAAAGAAAAAGAGAATATTTATTATCCTCTAGTTGTTCATATGTTAGGCAATAGCCTTCCCTTGATTATTTTAGTTATCAGTAGTATGTGACGTTTTAGTAGTTATACAAGAGAAAAAGCTGAGAATCTCCTCTCAGCTTTTTGATTATATGCTAGTAACTTTTATAGTGCAGTAAGAAATGTCAGTCCACCTAAGACAACGCCAGCTGAGTTTGGAATAATTAGTATCCAATCCTTCTTAGGTTCTTTTGTCCACCCGTAAATAACCCAAATTAAACAAGATACTGCTGCGGATAAAGGCTGGAATGGTTGAGCTTTGTTGCCTTGTAAATTGGCAAAAATTTGTGGGATGTAGGCGATAAATACAATAATCCCGATAAAGGCCCCGATTGAACCGACAATTTGATTTATTTTTTGTTTAGTCATATACACCTCCTTTAAAAAGATATCATAGAAATAAGCAAAATGCAATAAATTCAGACACAAATTGTAACGAAAATCAATACCAAAGCACAAAAATGGAGAAATTGTTTATTTTTTGTTATCGTCAAAGCGAATGACTTGCTCCTGTGCATCTACATAGGCGTGAACGCCAAAGGGAACAATGGCTCTTGGTGTGGCGTGCCCAACGTTTAGATTATAGACAATTGGGATATTGCTGTCAACGATGCTCATTAGTGCCTCTTTATAGTCGTTATAGAAGGTTTCATCCATTGGCTTTCCGACCAAGAGTCCACTGATGACCTCAAATATTCCAGTTTTTTTCAAAGCTAGCAACATTTTTTTGAAATCATCAGGTTCAGGCTTTTCTTCGCTTGTTTCTAGTAAGAGAATCTTTCCTTCCCAGTCGGATAAGTCAGGGAAAAGTTTGTATTTTTGGCAGAGGTCGGTGCTATCTGCGTGTAGAGAGTTGTCAAAGATATCATAGAGAGACTCAAGACAACCACCGAGGATTTCTCCCTCAAACTGGGCATTTCCTTGTAACAAGTCAAAACCAGTATTTACATGGCTGAGACGAGGTGTTCCCAAAGCTTTGGGACTGAAGTCAGTTCTTTCCTCATACCAAAGGTCGCTAGGACGGATTTCTGAGATTCTTCCTGTCTTGATCAATTCTTTAAAGTAGTGAAAGCTATAGGGCAACATCTCCTTGTCCAATTCACAAATGTCTGCTAGAAAGGATTGCCCATAAAAAGTCTTGACCCCTAGTTTGTGCAACATAAGGTGGTTCATAGTGGTATCTGAGAAACCAAGAAAAATCTTTTGTTTGATAACTTTTTCTAGTTGGTCATTTTCAAAAAGGTAGGGTAGCAAGCGATAGGTATCATCCCCACCGATGGCACATAGGATCATATTGATGCTATTGTCCGAAAAGGCCTTCATCAAATCCTCTGCACGTGCCTCCGGATGGTCCTTGATAAAGTCTAACCCTTTTAGCGAATGGGGCAAAAAGATAGGATTGAGTCCTAGATCCCTGAGACGTTGGAGACCCAAATCGACTTCGTGTTTGACAAAATCCTCTCCGATAACACCGCTAGACAAACTAACAATACCAATAGTAGAAATCATATCTCATCCTCCTAGAAATAGATTGAGCCTATTTTATCACAAAAGATGAGATAAAACTATAAGAATGAAACTCAGAAGTGCTATTGAATCTCAAGAAAGCAAGTGAAAAGCAACCGCCTGTGCAGTTGCTTTTCGTTTTTCTAATCTCTAATCTCACTAGATATGAGTTACTTGGTCAACTCTTGATTATAGGAGAGAGCTAAATCAATCCAGTAAGGAAGTTCTTTTTGACCTTCAATATCTAGGTCTATATAGCCATGATAAGGTCGCCCTCTCATCAATGTAGTATGAGCTCCTGTTCGGGGTAGAACTTGCTTTTCTATTTCTTTGCCAATTCTGACCATAACCAGTTCGTCCTTTCTGGAACTGACTGTAAGGACCATTTTCCCACGAATCATAAAGGCAAGGCCACCAAACAGTTTCTTTTCTTCTAGCTCTTCTTCGAAAATTTGGGGAGGAAGTTTGAGTGCTAGAATTTTTCGAATCTGCTGAGCTAAAGATTGACTATATGCCATAGCTTTTCACTTCTCTTAATAACGTGATGGGCCTGCGCTTGCGCTTCGGATATTGAAACGTTTCTTGAGATAGAAGCGAAGGGCGAGAAGGGCTGCTCCTAGGACAGCCAAAGGCAATGGAGCAAGGACTGGATTGAGGTTGGCTGGTAGGAAGCTTGTTGCAAAGAAGACAACCAACCAAAGAAGCATAGCAGCGAGGATGACGAGGATTGATTTCCAGAAAGGAGGGCGCTGGCTACGATCTGTGTCTGGTCCATAGTACTGGTAGACAAAGTAGTACATCAAGTAGAAGGCAAGTCCTCCTACAAGTCCAACCAACAAGAGGGTAATCAAGCCATAGCCAATAGCCTGATCTGTAGAGAAGAAGGTAGTCAGAGCGCTAACCAATGCAAAGAGACTGGTGATAAAAAGGGCTGAGTCCATAATCATGAGTTTTGGATCGTCATTTTCTTTTGGATGCTCTTTTTCGTATTGCTCCTTGACAGTGAAGCTATGAGCCCAGTGGGTTGGAGCCCCGTAGAGGGAACGTGCAGTCGTCCCCTTGGCTTGCTCTTCAAGGATTTTAGGAATGACTTCCTCAAAGACAGCCTTGATTTCAGCGTCTGTTTTACCATCTTTAATAAATTGTTGGGTAGCGATGTGGATAAACTCTTGGTTTTTCTTAGTTAATTTTTGTAAATCAATCTGAGACATAGGGATTCCTCTTAGAACCATTTTTTATGGATGAGATAGAGAGTGAGCGAAACACTCATAGCAAAGGCGATAAAGACGATTAACCAGAAGGCATGAGGCTCACCGTTTAGAGGGATTTCATTATCCTTAAAGTTCATCCCGTAGGCTGAGAAGATCATGGTTGGGACAGACATAACGATGGTCACGAGAGCCAGGGTCTTCATGATGTTGTTCTGGTTGTTGGAAATGATAGAGGCAAAGGTCTCTGTCATAGAGTGAAGGACATTTCCATAGATATCTGCCATCTCGATGGCCTGTTGGGTTTCAATCAGAGTGTCTTCGAGTAGGTCTTCGTCTTCTAGGTATTTCTTGATATTGCTAGTTGCGCTAGTCAATTTCTTAATCACGCGCTCGTTCGTCTTCAGTGAGGCCTTGAAATAGACGATGGTCTTTTCCAA
Organism: Streptococcus sp. C300; assembly: GCF_000187645.1. Classification (GTDB taxonomy): domain Bacteria; phylum Bacillota; class Bacilli; order Lactobacillales; family Streptococcaceae; genus Streptococcus; species Streptococcus oralis_CQ. The sequence goes on along the minus strand of NZ_GL732466.1, from coordinate 825,125 downwards.
TTCCATGAGCTCAATCAGCTCTTCGTTTCGAGTGGATTTGTGAAGTTGACTTTCGATTTGTTCACTCTTACGGTCAATCGAACGAAGGGCCGTAAGGTAAAGTTCGGCGTTGCGATAGAGAATCTGGAAGATAAAGCGTGAACGCATGAAGGTGTAAAAGTTGCGCAGTCTACGGTTGATAAAGACATCGAGAACGGGGAGGGGTTCCAAGCAGGTGGTGATAATGGTTTCCTCTGTGATGATAATCCCCAGCGGAATCGTAACGTAGTAGGTACGATTGTTTCTTTCCTCTGTGATGGGAACGTCCACGATGATCAAAGTGTACTCATCTTCGATGGTAATACGGGACATTTCTTCCGCATCGAGCGGTGCTCGAAGGTCGGCAATGTCAATGTCGAAGGCGTTAGCGATTTCCAACGATTCATTTTGTGTAGGATTGACGAGGTTGATCCAAGTACCTGGTTCAAGCGTGTCGATCTCTTTAAATTCCGTTGTTGTTGAGAGAAAAACTTGTTTCATATCCCCTATCCTTTCCTACTATTCAGTGATTCATTTTTTGCACCGTACTATTATACTATAAAAACAGCTTTTTGGGTAATAGAATTTCACATTTTTTGGTATAATGGAAAGCAATAATGGACTAGAAAGAACAAAGATGCAAGATAAAATTGTGATTCATGGGGCACGTGCCCATAACTTAAAAAATATTGATGTGGAGATTCCGCGAGACAAGCTGGTTGTTGTGACTGGTTTGTCAGGGTCTGGGAAATCCAGTCTGGCCTTTGATACCCTCTATGCTGAGGGCCAACGTCGCTATGTAGAGAGTCTATCAGCCTATGCTCGCCAGTTTTTGGGCAACATGGAAAAACCAGATGTAGATGCCATTGATGGTCTCAGCCCAGCTATTTCCATCGACCAGAAAACGACTAGTAAAAACCCTCGTTCGACCGTTGGAACAACGACTGAAATCAATGACTATCTGCGTCTCCTCTACGCACGTGTGGGGACGCCTTACTGTATCAACGGACACGGGGCTATCAAGGCTTCTTCTGTAGAGCAAATCGTGGATAAGGTTTTGGAATTACCAGAACGCCAACGTCTGCAAATTTTAGCTCCGGTCATTCGTAAGAAAAAAGGGCAACACAAGAGTGTCATTGAAAAGGTTCAGAAAGATGGCTATGTCCGTGTCCGTGTGGATGGGGAAGTCTATGATGTGACCGAAGTGCCAGAGTTGTCCAAGAGTAAGCAACACAATATCGATGTCGTGGTCGACCGTATTGTCATCAAGGAGGGCATTCGTAGCCGTCTCTTTGATTCCATTGAGGCTGCCCTTCGTATCGCAGAAGGTTATGTGATTATCGACACTATGGACGATTCTGAGTTGCTCTTTTCTGAGCATTATGCCTGTCCAGTTTGTGGTTTTACAGTACCAGAGTTAGAGCCTCGTCTCTTCTCCTTCAATGCCCCTTTTGGCTCTTGTAGTGAGTGTGATGGTTTGGGCATCAAGCTGGAGGTGGATGTTGACTTGGTGGTTCCTGATACCAGCAAAACTTTGCGTGAGGGAGCATTAGCACCTTGGAATCCTATCTCATCCAACTACTATCCAAATATGCTAGAGCAGGCCATGACAGCTTTTGGAGTGGATATGGATAAGCCCTTTGAGGACTTGTCAGAAGAAGATAAGAACTTGATTCTCTACGGGTCTGATGGCAAGGAATTCCATTTCCACTATGAGAATGAATTTGGCGGTGTGCGCGATATTGACATTCCTTTTGAGGGGGTTGTCAATAATATCAAGCGTCGTTACCATGAGACTAACAGTGACTACACCCGTACCCAGATGCGTCTCTACATGAATGAGCTGACTTGTGGAACCTGCCACGGCTACCGTCTCAATGACCAGGCCTTGTCTGTCCGTGTGGGTGGAGAGCAAGGGCCACATATCGGAGAGATTTCAGACCTCTCAATCGCAGACCACTTGGCTTTGGTGAGCCAGCTGACCTTGTCTGAAAATGAAGCCATTATTGCTCGTCCTATTCTCAAGGAAATTAAGGATCGCTTGACCTTCCTCAATAATGTGGGACTCAACTATCTGACTCTGTCGCGTTCGGCAGGAACCCTTTCAGGTGGGGAGAGTCAGCGTATTCGCTTGGCAACCCAGATTGGATCCAACCTATCAGGTGTCCTCTATATCCTGGATGAGCCGTCGATTGGTCTTCACCAGAGGGATAATGACCGCTTAATTGCCAGCCTGAAGAAGATGCGTGACTTGGGCAATACTCTCATCGTGGTAGAACATGACGAAGATACTATGCGTGAGGCGGATTATCTGATTGACGTTGGTCCGGGAGCTGGTGTTTTTGGTGGAGAGATTGTCGCTGCAGGAACACCCAAGCAGGTGGCTCGCAACAGCAAGTCTATCACAGGCCAGTACTTATCAGGAAAACGAGCGATTCCAGTACCAGAAGAGCGCCGTGCCGGAAATGGTCGTTTATCGAGG
>NZ_GL732466.1:818017-822605 GCF_000187645.1 Streptococcus sp. C300 | reverse complement strand
GGGACTCAACTATCTGACTCTGTCGCGTTCGGCAGGAACCCTTTCAGGTGGGGAGAGTCAGCGTATTCGCTTGGCAACCCAGATTGGATCCAACCTATCAGGTGTCCTCTATATCCTGGATGAGCCGTCGATTGGTCTTCACCAGAGGGATAATGACCGCTTAATTGCCAGCCTGAAGAAGATGCGTGACTTGGGCAATACTCTCATCGTGGTAGAACATGACGAAGATACTATGCGTGAGGCGGATTATCTGATTGACGTTGGTCCGGGAGCTGGTGTTTTTGGTGGAGAGATTGTCGCTGCAGGAACACCCAAGCAGGTGGCTCGCAACAGCAAGTCTATCACAGGCCAGTACTTATCAGGAAAACGAGCGATTCCAGTACCAGAAGAGCGCCGTGCCGGAAATGGTCGTTTTATCGAGGTGACGGGTGCGCGTGAGAACAACTTGCAAAATATCACCGCTCGCTTCCCATTGGGAAAATTCATCGCAGTGACAGGTGTATCAGGTTCAGGGAAATCGACCTTAATCAACAGCATCCTCAAAAAAGCTATTGCCCAGAAGCTCAACCGTAATTCAGACAAGCCTGGTAAATTCAAAACCATCACAGGGATTGAGCATGTAGACCGTTTGATTGATATTGACCAGAGCCCCATTGGACGAACGCCGAGGTCCAACCCAGCTACCTATACAGGAGTTTTTGACGATATACGTGACCTCTTTGCCCAGACAAATGAAGCTAAGATACGAGGCTACAAGAAGGGCCGCTTCAGTTTTAACGTCAAGGGTGGTCGTTGCGAAGCCTGCTCAGGTGACGGGATCATCAAGATTGAGATGCACTTCTTGCCAGATGTTTATGTTGCTTGTGAAGTTTGCCATGGGACTCGCTACAACAGTGAAACCCTCGAAGTTCACTACAAGGAAAAAAATATCTCGCAGGTTTTGGACATGACCGTCAACGATGCGGTGGAATTTTTCCAACACATTCCCAAGATTCAACGCAAACTTCAGACCATCAAGGATGTGGGGCTGGGCTATGTAACGTTAGGACAACCAGCTACCACCCTTTCAGGTGGAGAAGCCCAGCGTATGAAGTTAGCTAGTGAGCTCCACAAACGCTCGACAGGAAAATCCTTCTACATTCTGGATGAGCCGACGACAGGGCTTCATACCGAGGATATCGCTCGCTTGCTCAAGGTTTTAGCTCGCTTTGTCGACGATGGCAATACTGTTCTCGTCATTGAGCACAATCTGGATGTCATCAAGACGGCAGACCATATCATCGATTTGGGACCTGAGGGCGGTGTCGGTGGCGGAACCATCATCGCAACAGGAACTCCAGAAGAAGTAGCAGCCAATGAAGCCAGCTACACAGGACACTATTTGAAAGGAAAGTTACATCATGAATAAACGTGTGCAAGCATTTCTAGCTAAAATGCAAGAAAAAGAACTAGATGGTATCATCATCAACAACCTTAAAAACGTCTATTACCTGACCGGCTTTTGGGGCTCAAATGGAACAGTCTTTATCAGCCGTGACCGTCAGGTTTTGGTGACAGACTCTCGCTATATCATTGCTGCTAAGCAAGAAGTGACAGGTTTTGAGATTGTGGCTGACCGCGATGAATTGGCTGTTATTGCAGGCATTGTTAAGGATATGGGCTTGTCTCGCGTTGGTTTTGAGGACGAGATTTCGGTTTCTTATTACCACCGTATGCAGGCAGCTTTTGCAGGTTTGGACTTGCTTCCACAGACTCAGTTTGTTGAAGCACTTCGTATGATTAAAGATGAGAAAGAGATTGCGACTATTCGCAAGGCATGTTCTATCTCAGACCAAGCTTTTCGTGATGCGCTTGACTTTATCAAACCAGGAAAAACTGAGATCGAAATTGCCAACTTCCTTGACTTCCGTATGCGTGAGTTGGGAGCATCTGGCTTGTCTTTTGATACCATTCTAGCCAGTGGTATCAACTCTTCTAAGCCCCATGCCCATCCAATGCACAAACCAGTTGAAGCGGGAGAAGCCATTACCATGGACTTCGGCTGTCTCTACGACCACTATGTCAGTGATATGACACGGACCATCTACCTCGGTCATGTCAGTGACGAGCAGGCAGAGATTTACAATACGGTCCTGAAAGCCAACCAAGCCTTGATTGATCAAGCTAAGGATGGCTTAGGTTTCCGCGACTTTGACAAAATCCCTCGTGATATTATCATCGAGGCAGGCTATGGTGACTACTTTACTCACGGTATTGGACACGGTATCGGACTGGATATACACGAAGAACCTTATTTTAGCCAAACTTCGAAAGAAGTCATTAAATCTGGTATGGTCTTGACTGATGAACCGGGTATTTATATTGAAGGAAAATACGGCGTTCGTATCGAAGATGATATCTTGATTACAGAAACAGGTTGTGAGTTATTGACACTTGCTCCAAAAGAATTGATTGTTATCTAAAAAATGAGATAAATTGTTGACTTTTATATTTTAAAGGTTTATACTGATAGACGAAAACGGTAGGTGAGGCTACCATAGGGATACGGATGACTACCGCAAAGCAGTGGAGACACTACTCGTTGGTCAACAGTCCTGGTCGCGAAGGCCAAGACTAAGCTCATTACATCGCCCTATGGAGTTAAAGCTTGAACGAAAAAACAGATAACTAGTTTTTTAATCCTGCCATTTTATGGTGGGATTTTCTACTGTTTTAGAATAAGGAAAGGAGACAAACGATGCAAATTGACGATCATCCAGAACCGCACATACACAGCCAATCGCTGATTTGTGTCGTTCTGCCCTTATAAAGTGATTGGTCTCTGTGTATGAAACACATCATTCATACAGATAGGAGAAACCAATGAAAACTACAAAAGAAAGATTAGCAGTAGCTATTCACACACCTTTAAACGAAACTCTATCTTTTTATAAGACAAGTCTAACAGGCTTGACTGAGGAGCAGGTGGAGAAAAATCGTGACCTATATGGCGAAAACACCATCACCAAGGGTCAAGAAGACAGTATCTTCAAAAAGATTTACGAATCGATTATCAATCCATTTACAATCATCCTGTTGGTCATCGCTATGATTTCCATGGTGACCAATGTCTGGTTGGCGAAGCCTGGGCAAGAAGATCCGACGACCTCTATCATCATCGTCGTTCTCGTTCTAATCTCTGGTGGCATACGCTTTGTTCAAGAATTGCGGAGTGACAAGGCTGCGACCAATCTATCCAAAATGATTGTGAACACAGCCACAGTTATTCGCGAAGGCCAGAGTTTAGAGGTCGCAATTGAAGATTTGGTCGTTGGAGATATAGTCAAGTTAAGTGCTGGGGACATGATTCCAGCAGACCTCATTTTAATTGAATCACGTGATTTCTTTGTCCAACAGTCTGGTTTGACAGGTGAAAGTGACTCGGTTGAAAAACTAGCCTTGTCAAAAATGAGTCAGTCAAATTTTGATAGTCTGCTAGAAGCAGAAGCGCTCGCTTTTATGGGAACCAATGTGATATCAGGAAGCGCTAAGGCTTTGATTCTAGCGGTCGGTGATGACACCATGATGGGAGAAATCGAGCAGACCCTCAATACCTATGACGAACCGACCTCTTTTGAACGGGAGATGAACAGCATCTCTTGGCTCTTGATCCGTTTGATGTTGGTCATGGTTCCCATCGTCTTTCTCTCCAATGGCTTGACAGATGGCGACTGGCTGGAAGCAGGTGTGTTTGCACTGAGTGTTGGTGTTGGATTGACACCTGAGATGCTTCCTATGATCATCACGGCCAGTTTAGCAAAAGGTTCCATTATCATGGCCAAGGAAAAAGTCGTCATCAAAAAACTCAATGCCATACAAGATCTAGGTGCTATTGATATCCTATGCACGGATAAAACCGGAACCCTTACCCAAGACGAAATTGTCCTTGAATATCCTTTGGATATACATGGAGATTTGGATTTGTCTGTGTTGAGACGGGCCTACCTCAATTCCTATTTTCAAACCGGTTTGAAAAACTTGATGGACCGTGCCATTATCAGTAGAACTGAAAAAGAAGCTAAAGAACACGCCATTCTACAAAATTTGGATACTAGCTTCCAAAAAATAGATGAATTGCCCTTTGATTTTGAACGCAGACGGATGAGTGTCATCGTCAAGGATGAGAACGAAGTTGTTAGTTTGGTAACCAAGGGTGCTCTAGAGGAAATGCTTGCGATTTCAACCCATGTGGAATATCAAGGTCAGATTAGCCCTCTGACGGATGATATCCGAGTGGAAATCTTAAAAGAAGTAGATCAACTTAATCAACAAGGCTTGCGAGTCTTGGGAGTCGCCTATAAAACAGGCCTAAAAGAAGGTTTTGCTTACTCCGTTGAAGATGAAAAAGAGATGATTCTAACAGGATATCTTGCCTTTCTAGATCCACCAAAACCATCAGCAGCACCTGCTATCCAAGCTTTGTTAGAACACGGTGTTCAAACAAAGATCTTGACGGGAGACAATGAGAAGGTAACCCAAGCAGTTTGCGAAAAAGTTGGTTTAGACGTTGATCAAATCTTGTTGGGTTCTGATATTGATGCCATGACGG
>NZ_GL732466.1:803084-817997 GCF_000187645.1 Streptococcus sp. C300 | reverse complement strand
TTGAACGCAGACGGATGAGTGTCATCGTCAAGGATGAGAACGAAGTTGTTAGTTTGGTAACCAAGGGTGCTCTAGAGGAAATGCTTGCGATTTCAACCCATGTGGAATATCAAGGTCAGATTAGCCCTCTGACGGATGATATCCGAGTGGAAATCTTAAAAGAAGTAGATCAACTTAATCAACAAGGCTTGCGAGTCTTGGGAGTCGCCTATAAAACAGGCCTAAAAGAAGGTTTTGCTTACTCCGTTGAAGATGAAAAAGAGATGATTCTAACAGGATATCTTGCCTTTCTAGATCCACCAAAACCATCAGCAGCACCTGCTATCCAAGCTTTGTTAGAACACGGTGTTCAAACAAAGATCTTGACGGGAGACAATGAGAAGGTAACCCAAGCAGTTTGCGAAAAAGTTGGTTTAGACGTTGATCAAATCTTGTTGGGTTCTGATATTGATGCCATGACGGACGAAGAGTTGGCTCAAGCAGTTGAGAAAGTGACGGTCTTTGCCAAACTCTCTCCGGATCAAAAAGCACGAATCATTTTACAAATCAAATCGAATGGACATTGTGTCGGCTATATGGGAGATGGGATCAATGATGCCCCTTCTATGAAAGTGGCCGATGTGGGGATTTCGGTTGATACAGCAGTAGATATTGCCAAAGAAACGGCTGATGTCATTTTGCTAGATAAGGATTTGATGGTGCTTGAAAAAGGGCTGGTTGAAGGACGCAAAGTCTATGCCAACATGACCAAATATATCAAGATGACGGTCAGCTCTAATTTCGGGAACATTTTCTCTCTGCTAGTGTCTGGTATCTTTTTACCTTTCCTTCCTATGGCTCCGATTCACTTGATTGTGTTAAACCTCGTCTACGACCTTTCTTGCATTGCCTTGCCATTTGATAATGTAGATGAAGACTTTTTGAAGCATCCCCATAAGTGGGAAGCTAAGTCTATTACTCGTTTTATGATTTGGATGGGTCCGATTTCTTCTGCCTTTGATATTTTGACCTTTATCTTGCTCTATTTTGTCATTGTTCCAATGGCGACAGGTCAAGCTTATGCTCACGGAGCAGAGTCTGCAACGGGCTTTATCATTTTGTTCCAGACAGGTTGGTTCATTGAATCCATGTGGTCCCAAACCATGGTTATCCATATGCTTCGTTCAGCAAAACTTCCTTTCTTACAAAGTCGTCCATCATGGTTTGTTCTTGGAACAACCTTGCTAGCAGCTAGTTTTGTGACCTTCCTTCCCTACTCTTCAATTGCTAGCCTGCTTCATTTAACCCCTTTGGAACCAATTTATTTCCTCTTTTTGCTTTTGATTATCGTTCTCTATATGATAAGTGTTACAGTTGTAAAACGATTGTATATCAAAAAATTTAAAAGTTGGTTATAAATTGATTTTGTCAAGAAAAAAGTACGAAAATCGCGAAAAAAGTTAATTTTTTTTAAAAATAGGTCGCAAGTCGGATGTTTTTTATGGTATAATAGACTAAACTGATAGTAACATGTAGCGAAAGGGGTAGGTACATGATCAAAATTTATACAGTCTCAAGTTGTACTAGCTGTAAAAAAGCGAAAACCTGGCTCAATGCCCACCAGTTAAGTTATAAAGAACAAAATCTCGGTAAAGAAGGAATTACAAGAGAAGAGTTATTAGATATTCTCACGAAAACAGATAATGGAATTGCCAGTATCGTTTCGTCAAAAAACCGCTACGCTAAGGCACTTGGAGTTGACATCGAGGATTTGAGTGTCAATGAAGTGCTCAACTTAATCATGGAAACACCACGGATCTTAAAGAGTCCGATTCTCGTTGATGAGAAGCGCCTACAAGTCGGCTATAAAGAAGATGATATCCGTGCCTTCTTGCCACGCTCTGTCCGTAATGTAGAAAATGCAGAAGCACGTCTACGTGCAGCTCTATAAAACATCAAGGCTGGGAGTGACTCCTAGCCTTGTTTGCTCTTTTGTTTTAAAATCATGTGAGGAATTATGAAAAAGTTACTAATTGCTAGTTTTGCTCTCCTCTTTTTGCTTGCGGGATGTGGGCAAAAAAAGGAAACCCCTGCTGCTTCTACAACAGCATCTGAACCTCTCCAATCCAACCTTCCCGTTTTGGACAATGCCGAAAAGAATACGGTTGTCACCAAGACCTTGCTGATGCCGAAGTCAGAAAATGGAACGCAACAGATTCAAACCATTACCTATAAAGGTAATCAGTTTTTGACCTTGACCATCCAGCAAAAACGACCTGTCGGGGATGAACTCAAGACCTTTATCTCTGAAAATGGCCTAGAGGAGACGCAAAAAGCGCTTCTAGAAGCTGAAGAGAAGGATGAGACCATCCAAGAGGCACGCAAACTAGCAGGATTCAAACTGGAAACAAAGCTACTCAGCGAGACAGAAATCCAGACGACAACGACTTATGATTTTCAAGTATTGGATGTCAAAAAGGCATCTCAGCTGGAATATTTAAAAAATATCGGCCTTGAAAATCTCTTAAAAAACGAACCTAGCCAATATATTGCAGATAGAGTGGCAAATGGGGCGACAGAACAATAGAAAATCCAAATTAATAGACTGACTTATTTGTAGAACGTCAGGGAATGTGCTATAATAGTACTATTCTAAGGAAAGAGGGTGTTAGAATGGGATTTACTGAAGAAACTGTACGGTTTAAATTGGATGATTCCAATAAGAAAGAAATTAGCGAAACGTTGACAGACGTCTATGCTTCTTTGAACGACAAGGGCTACAATCCGATTAACCAGATCGTCGGTTATGTACTGAGTGGTGACCCTGCCTACGTTCCTCGTTACAACAATGCACGAAATCAAATCCGTAAGTATGAGCGTGATGAAATTGTTGAAGAACTGGTACGCTACTACCTTAAAGGACAAGGAGTCGATCTATAATCTATGAGAATTATGGGATTGGACGTCGGTTCAAAAACAGTAGGGGTGGCGATTAGCGATCCTCTAGGATTCACCGCTCAGGGACTTGAAATCATCCATATTAATGAGGATCAGGGCCAGTTTGGTTTTGACCGTATCAAGGAATTGGTTGACAGCTATAAGGTAGAACGCTTTGTAGTAGGTTTGCCAAAGAATATGAACAATACCAGCGGTCCGCGAGTAGAAGCCAGTCAAGCCTACGGAGCAAAATTAGAAGAACTCTTTGGTTTGCCAGTAGACTATCAGGATGAGCGTTTGACAACGGTCGCTGCGGAGCGTATGTTGATTGAACAAGCAGATATCAGTCGTAACAAACGCAAGAAAGTTATTGATAAGTTGGCTGCTCAGCTGATTTTGCAAAATTATTTAGATAGAAAATTTTAAGACAGAGGAGAAACTATGTCACACGATCACAACCATGACCACGAAGAACGTGAATTGATTACACTAGTAGATGAGCAAGGAAATGAAACCTTGTTTGAAATTCTTTTGACCATCGATGGGAAAGAAGAATTTGGTAAAAACTATGTTCTGCTAGTGCCAGTTAATGCAGAAGAAGATGAAAATGGTGAAGTTGAAATCCAAGCTTACTCATTCATCGAAAATGAAGACGGAACAGAAGGCGAATTGCAACCAATCCCAGAAGACTCAGAAGACGAATGGAACATGATTGAAGAAGTCTTCAACAGCTTTATGGAGGAGTAAAAACATCCAGTGGATGTTTTTAGCCCAGTTCCTTAAAATAAGAGAGAACTGGTTTGTTCAGTGAACATTTTTACCCTTACGCTAAAAATAAAGACCGTAAGTAAGTCCGGTGGACGTTTTTAGCTCACGTTGAAATTCATAGTAGCTAGTGATTAGCTAACCAGGTAAGAGGTCGGGATTTTAGTCCCGACCTCGCTTTTTATTTGTAATCATACTTTGATGCGGTAGTTGATTGGACTTTTGTTAAGGAGACATGTATGTTTGAAGTAGACGAATGGCTTCATAGTCGGATTGGTTTAAACTTTAGATCTGGTCTTGGACGAATGCAGCGAGCTGTGGATTTGCTGGGGAATCCAGAGAGGACTTATCCTATTATCCACGTAACAGGGACTAACGGAAAGGGGTCAACTATTGCCTTCATGAGGGAGTTGTTTGTTGCTCATGGTAAAAAAGTTGGTACTTTTACCTCTCCTCATATCATCAGTATCCATGATCGAATCTGTATTAATGGACAGCCGATCGCAGAGGAAGACTTTGTCCGTATAGCTAACCAAGTCAAAGAGATGGAGAAAACTCTCTTAGAAACATATGATCAATTGTCTTTCTTTGAGTTGTTGACCTTGATTGCCTTGCTTTACTTTAAAGAGCAGGGAGTGGATCTAGTTCTGCTAGAAGTGGGGATTGGTGGTTTGCTTGATACCACTAATGTCGTAACAGGAGAGATTGCAGTTATTACTTCCATTGGGCTAGATCATCAGGAGACCTTGGGCGATAGTCTGGAGGAAATAGCTGAGCAGAAAGCTGGTATTTTCAAGGCTGGCAAGAAGGCGGTCATTGCTAAGCTCGCTCCAGAAGCTAAACTTGTCTGTCAAAATACAGCAAGAGAGTTAGGTGTGGATCTCTATCAAGCTGGGCTAGACTTCTCCTTGAATGCTGGGGATTTTTCAAGCAGCCTAGCGAATTTTTCACAACTTGAAATTAGTTTGGAAGGTGTTTATCAGCAAGAAAATGCCGCCTTGGCTTTACAAACTTTTCTTCTGTTTATGGCATCAAGAGGTGAAAGGGTCGAAGAAGTGCTTGTCAGACGGGCTTTGAAGGAGACAAACTGGGCAGGTCGATTGGAACGGATTCGTCCGCAAATCTACCTAGATGGGGCTCACAATCTGCCAGCCTTGACTCGTCTAGTAGAGTTTATCCAGGGGAAAATCCAGCAAGGTTACCAGGTTCATATCCTTTTTGGAGCACTTAAACGCAAGGATTATCAGGGGATGTTAGGCTATCTATCTAAGCAGTTACCTGAGGTGGAACTTAAGGTAACAGGCTTTGACTACCAAGGCTCTCTGGATGAAAAAGATGTGGTAGGTTATGATTTGATTCCTTCTTATGGCGACTTTATCAGAGAATTTGAAGATAAGGCCAATGACCAGGACTTGCTTTTCGTGACGGGATCCCTCTACTTTATCTCGGAAGTCCGAGGGAGTTTGGTTGAAAGCGATGAGATTAGTTGACCTTATAGGTTTATGTTGCTATACTGTAGGTAGGAGGTATATCTGGAAACGATTCCAGCAAATTATTGGCACAAAAGAAAGGAAATCGCTATGAAAACGAAAACATTCACACTTTCTATTGCTTCCCTAGCAATTCTTAGTCTTTTAGCAGCTTGTGGACCTAAGGCACAAGCCCCTACCCAGCAATCGGCGCAGCAATCATCTACTCAACAAGAATCATCTTCTAGCGCTGCGACAAGTGCTAGTCAATCACAGGCATCCTCAAGTCAGGACACTACTGTAGATCAACCTACGAATATCGATGGTACCTATACTGGAAAAGATGAGAATGACCAAATCACTCTTGTTGTAACAGGTAAAACTGGTACATGGACTGAAGTCGAGCCAGATGGAGATAAGGAAATCAAGCAAGTCAGCTTTGAGCCAGAAAATCAACGTGTCATTATCGGTGATGATGTCAAAATTTACACGGTTAATGGTAATCAATTGATTATCGACGATATGGACCGAGAGGCATCTGACCGAGTGGTATTAACTAAGCAATAATGATTCAGTAAAAGTTCCAATGAGATGAAAGCTATCTTTTTAGAGCTTTTTTCTTGAAAAAAGGGTTGGCTGTTCTTTACTAACTTTTTACTTAAAACGCTTACAAATATTTGTAAAACTTCTTATATGCCAACTTTAGAAGAAACCATTGCTCTCTACAAAGAACTTTTTTAAAGACTAAGTAGAGTGGAAGGAACTTATTCTTCAAAATATAAATAATGTTGGAAAGAACTATCATTTTGGTAGTTCTTTTTTTAAAAATTTGCTATCCTAGACATATGAGAAAAATCAAAATTGATGTGGTTGTAGTTCCTTTGAGTGGGCATCTCTTCCCAACACTGAATTTACTTGCACCCTTGTTGAAGGATCCCTTGTATGAGATTCGATTATTTACAGGGCCGCAACGAAAAACTGTAGCAGAGGAGATGGGATTCCGGGTGATTCCCATTTTAGAGAATTGTGTAGATGAGTTTGAGCGTGCAGCCAACAATGAAGGTCAATTAAACCTGTTTTCTGCTTATCGACAGTTGTCAGCTAGTCTTGATTTGATCAATGTGGTTTCAGATCAATTAGTGCAAGAGTGGCAGGAAAATAGACCGGATATTGTGATTGCGGACTTTATAACCCTCTCTGGAGGACTTGTTGCGGAACAGTTGAGTATTCCCTGGATTACCACGATGGCGACACAGTTTGCCATTGAAACGACAGATGGACCGCCTTGTTTCTTTGGAGGAATGGGCAATCCAAAAACATCTTTCCAATCTGGTCTGCAATGGCTAGGAAGAAAAGGGACTCGTTTAGGGAAACGAATCGTAAGCTTTTTATTGAGAGAACGATTGAAACGTTACGATTTTAAGCTCTACAATCAGAAAGGTCAGGAAACCATCTATTCACCCTATTCCATCTTGGGAATTGGGATGAAAGAGTTGGAGCTGAAAAGTGGTTTTCCAGATCACTACCTTTGGGTGGGACCTTTTGGCTCTTCGATTGAGAGGGCAGAAAATTATCCCCTCGATTTGTCTCCTTATGCAGGTTATAAGAAGGTCCTTGTCTCCTGTGGCACTCAGCTAGCATGGGCTAAAGACAATCTCCTCTATCAGACACAACAATTGGCAGAAGCACATCCAGATTGCCACTTCTTTGTGACTCTGGGGTTTGGCGGACAAGACTTCCAATGTGAAGAGCTCATGGACAATGTTTCTGTGGTATCCTATCTTCCCTATAAGGAGTACATTCCTCAGATGGATTATGTGATTCATCATGGTGGTGCAGGTATTTTTTACCAGTGTATCATCTATGGTAAGCCTGCCTTGATTCTCCCCCATGACTATGATCAGTATGACTATGCAGTTCGTGGATTAGAGGCAGGGATTGCCTTGACTGCTAAACGAGAGGATACGGAAGCGATTGGACGTGCCTTTGATGAGTTGTTGGCTAGAGATGACTGGGCAGACTTGAACAAACTTAGTCGTGCAGCTCAAATCTATCAGCCAACAGAGATTCTGAAGAGCGAAATACATTGGCTCTTAGGGGACAAGGAGAAGTAAAAAATGAAGAAAGTATTGGTAACAGGTGCTACGGGCTTTCTAGGCAAGTATGTTGTTGAAGAGCTCAGTCAGCAGGGCTATCAGGTACGCGCTTTTGGACGCAATCGCAAGGTGGGTCAGTCTTTAGAGAACTCCTCTGTGGCATTTTTTCAGGGAGATTTGACCAAGCAAGAGGACTTGGTTCGAGCTTGTCAGGGGATGGACATGGTTGTGCATGCGGGTGCTCTTTCTACCGTTTGGGGGCCTTGGGAGGATTTCTACCAGACAAATGTCTTAGGGACCAAGTATGTTCTGGATGCTTGCCGAGAGGCGGGTATTCAGCGTTTGGTTTATGTGTCCTCGCCTAGCATCTATGCTGCGCCTCGAGATCAGCTAGCTATCAAAGAAAGTGCTGCGCCTCAGGAAAATAATTTGAACAACTACATTCGTAGTAAGCTGGCTTCGGAGAAGCTGTTTAAGGATTATCCTGATGTTCCGAGTATTATTTTACGACCTCGTGGGCTTTTTGGGATTGGGGATACCAGTATTTTGCCCCGAGTTCTCAAACTCAGTCAGAAGATTGGCATTCCCTTGATAGGAGATGGTCGTCAGCTCATGGATATGACCTGTGTGGAAAATGTCGCTCTGGCAATTCGCTTGGCACTAGAGGCCCTTCAAGCTAGTGGCGAAGTTTATAATATTACCAATGGGGAACCAAGAGCCTTTAAGGATTTGATAGAAGAAACCTTGAGAGGGTTGGGCTATCCAATAACATACAGAAAAGTGCCAGCTCCTCTTCTTTCAGTTATTGCCAGTAGTTTAGAGTTTCTGTATAAGGTATTAAAACTCAAAGGTGAACCGCCTCTGACACGCTATACCTATTATCTGCTCCGTTATAGTCAGACGTTGGACATCAGCAAGGCGGAGCGAGACTTGGGTTATCGCCCTCAAATCAGTATTTCGGAAGGGATTGAACAATATGTCCAAGATTATCGAAAGCATTGATTATTTCCCAGCAGGCTACTGTACCAGCTACACAGGTTTGCTATTTAAGGGAGTCAAGAATCAAAAGATGACCTTTCCAGCAGGTGTTTTTCTTATCAAACACAGGGACAAGGGCTATCTCCTCTATGACACAGGCTATCATTACGATATTAAGACCCGGCTTCGCTATGGTTTCTATCGGCTAGGAACGCCCGTTCAAATGACGGAGAAGGACCAGATTTCACGTTTGCTGGAAGCGAAGGGAATCAAACCAGAAGAAATTAACTATGTTATTCTGTCGCACCTACATCCAGATCATCTGGGAGGAGCTAGTTTCTTTCCTCATGCAACCTTTATCTTGACAAAAGAAGTATATGAAGTCTACCAAAAACCCAAGTTGAAAGACTTGATTTTCAAGGAGTTTTTACCAGCTTCTTTTGAGAAAAATCTAACTATTATCAGAGCTGACCAGCAAGTTTCAACTTTTCCCTATCGTCCGATTTGTGATCTTTTTGGAGATGGCAGTATCCTAGTTTCTTCTGTTGACGGGCATGCTAGGGGGCAAGCCTGTCTATATTTTCCAGACCTTAATCTCCTCATTGCAGCGGACCTCTGTTGGGGAATTGACCTCTTACCTTACACCAAGCAGATGCACCTGATTCCTTCCTTGGTCCAGGATAATAAGGCCGACTATATCAGGGGGACAGAGTTTCTGGAGGAAGTCTTAAAGGCCGGTATTGAGGTAGTTGTTAGCCATGATCCTGTAGAAAGGATAGAGTCAATCTTACATGAAAAAAATAACCTTTCTTAAAACCTTTATCCAAACTCGATGGCTTCATCATTTCAAATCTCGAGAAGCTGTAGTAAACTATCAGAAAAAGCAATTAGCTAACTATATGGACTTTTTAAAGCGAGAGTCGCCCTACTTTAAAAATGGGGTTCCTAGCAACTTTGACCATATGGACAAGGCTTTTATGATGGAACATTTCAATGAGCTCAACACCCAAGGAGTGGATCGTGATGAAGCCTTATCCTTAGCTATTGAAAGTGAGAAGACCCGTGACTTCACTGAACTTAAAGGGGAAGTAGCCGTCGGTCTGTCTTCAGGGACGTCTGGACATCGGGGGCTCTTTATCACAACAGAGAAAGAGCGAAGTATGTGGGCTGCGGCTATCTTGGCAAAGATGTTGCCCAAGGGGCAGCTTTTTGGACACCGCATCGCCTTTTTCCTGAGAGCTGATAATGAACTCTATCAGACCATCAATACGGCGCTCATTCGTCTAGAGTATTTTGATATTTTCAAACATACAGATGAGCATATCGAGCGACTCAACAACTATCAACCAACGATTATTGTGGCGCCAGCCTCGATGTTGATTGAATTGAGTAAGCGTCTCAAGGATGGAGAGTTAGCTATTCACCCACAAAAAATCGTTTCGGTGGCGGAAATCTTGGAAGATAGTGATAGGGGACGAATCGCAGAAGCCTTTTCACTATCCATCATTGACCAAGTTTATCAGGCGACAGAAGGTTTCCTAGCCTGCACTTGCTCAACTGGCAATCTGCATCTCAACGAAGATATTATCTTTGTGGAAAAGCAGTATCTAGATGACCGCCGTTTTTATCCAGTGATTACGGACTTTAAGCGAAGTAGTCAGCCTGTTTATCGCTACCAGCTCAATGATATCTTGGTTGAAAATCCGGAGCCTTGTCCCTGTGGCTCCTACTATACACGGATTGACAAGGTCGAAGGACGTTCTGATGATATCTTCTACTTTGAAGGGCAGAATGGGGGACAGGTAACGATCTATCCAGACTTTATCAGACGTTGCATCCTCTTTGTGGAGAATGTAGGAGATTATCAAGTTAAGCAACATTCTGAGAAATTAGTGGAGGTTTGTTTAAGCCGACGAGATGAGGACGTAGAGACAGCAATTTTAGTACAGTTCCAACTCTTGGCCCAGCAAAAAGAGTTCACAGTTCCTCAAATCCAATTTTCAGATTATCACTGGGATACTAGCCGTAAACTCAAACGTATCCAACGTTTATGAAAGGAAGAAAGACAATGACAGAAGTAAAAAGACATGTAGAAATCGCAGGTTATGGCATTTGCCTTCCAAAGCATACAGTTCAATTTAAAGACCAGACCCGTTATCGTGTAGTTGAAAATGAAGAAACGCAACTCGACTTGGCAGAAGGAGCTATCCACCGTGCACTTGAACATGCAAATTTGGATATTAAAGATATCGATTGCCTTGTATCAGCTAGTGCAGTTGGTGTTCAGCCTATTCCTTGTACGGCTGCCTTGATTCATGAGCGCGTGGCAAAAGGACTCTCAATTCCAGCAATGGACATCAATACGACCTGTACCAGCTTTATTTCTGCTCTATCGACTATGTCCCACTTGATTGAGGCGGGCGAATACAATCGTGTCTTGATTGTGTCTAGTGAGGTTGGTAGTTTAGGGCTCAATCTCAAGCAAAAAGAAAGTTTTGAACTCTTTAGTGATGGGGCAGCAGCCTTTATTTTCCAAAAAAGTCATCAGGAAAAAGGGATCATTGCTAGTCTCCAACGTACTTGGTCAGAAGGAGCTCACGATACGGAGATTCGTGGAGGTCTGACTTCTTTTCAACCAAAAGAGTACTCTGAAGCGACGAAGACCAACTATATGTTTGACATGAAGGGGAAGAAAATCCTCCTCTTGTCTGCTCGCAAGATCCCAGTCATGTTTGAAGAGTTTCAAGAAAAAACACGGCTAGCCTTGGCAGACGTGGACTATATCATTCCTCACCAAGCAAGTCGTGCTCTTCCTCTGGTCATGGAAAAACTAGGTGTGGCCGAGGATCAGTACCTCAATCTCGTCACTGACTATGGAAATATGGTGTCAGTCTCTGTACCGTTTGGATTGGCTTATTCTTTAGATCATGGGCTGGTCAAGGAGGGAGATGTCATCTACCTTATGGGGACTGCAGCTGGTATGACGGTCAATATGTTGGCTCTAAAATTGTAACAATTATCTAAATACGGAACGGCTGGAACTTTAGAAAAGGTAAAAGGTTGCCATCTACCCCTGAACTGAGGTATACTAGTAGAAAGATTAGTTTATCAAGCGGTGAGGGAGAATGTTAGAAAAGGAAGGGGATGTATGACAACTAGAAAAATGCAGCTACTCATGTCCAAATATGGTTTTAGTATTACTATCATGTTGGCAGAGTTGTTTATCGTCTTTGGTTTATTTCTCTATCTAGGGCAGATGGCACCGATTATCTGGATTATCCTAGTCATTTTAGTGAGCTTAGCGACCATCGTATCGATTGTCAATCGGTCTATGAATCCTGAGAGTAAGGTGACATGGCTGTTAGTAGCCTTTGTGCCAGTATTTGGCCCCTTACTCTATATCATGTTTGGGGAACGCCGTTTATCGAAAAAAGAAATGAAGCAGCTAAAGCAGCTCCAATCAATGGTTGACAGAGAGGACAATAGCAGAGCTCTCCGTTTGGAGTTAAAAGAGCAGGACAAGTCAGCTTACGGAGTTATCAAATCTCTCCTCAGCATGGATACGAATGCTGATGTCTATGATCGAACGGATACACAATTTTTTGCCTCTGGTGAAAGTATGTGGCACCAGATGCTAGAGGATCTCAAGAAAGCGGAGAAATTTATCTTTCTTGAGTACTATATCATCGAAGAAGGCTTGATGTGGAACAGCATTTTAGAGATTTTGGAAGAAAAGGCTGCTCAAGGAGTAGAAGTTAAGCTCCTCTACGACGATATTGGATGTATGGCAACCTTGCCTGGGGATTATACCATCCAGCTTCGTAGCCGAGGGATTGAAGCCCATAAATTTAACAAGGTGATTCCACGCTTGACCGTTGCCTATAATAACCGTGATCACCGTAAAATCATGATTATTGATGGGCAGATTGCCTATACAGGTGGTGTCAATCTGGCCGATGAGTATATCAATCATATCGAACGCTTTGGTTATTGGAAGGATAGCGGTATTCGTCTGGATGGATCGGCGGTTAAGGCTTTTACTAGACTCTTTTTATCTGCCTGGTATATCAACCGTGGAGAGATTAGTGACTTTGACCAATACCATCTCGAAAATCAACCAAAAGATGGGATGGGTCTCTGTATTCCTTATAGTAGTGGGCCAAAACCCATCTACAGAGCTCAAGTTGGAAAAACGGTCTACCAAAATCTTATCAATCAAGCTACAGATTACGTCTACATCACGACTCCCTATCTAATTGCTGACTATGATCTCACCGAAAGTATCAAAAATGCAGCTCTGAGAGGGGTAGATGTGAGAATTGTAACACCGTGTATCCCAGATAAGAAGGTTATTCAGTTAGTTACTCGAGGAGCTTATCCAGACTTGTTATCTGCAGGGGTTCGTATTTATGAGTACAGTCCGGGATTCCTTCATAGCAAGCAAATGCTTGTCGATGGAGAGGCAGCTACTGTGGGGACCATCAATTTTGACTATCGGAGTTTGCTTCACCACTATGAAAATGCCGTCTTGCTTTATAGAACGCAGTCCATCATCGATATTGAAAGAGACTTCGAAGAAATTTTTAAGGTTTCTCAGGAAATCTATCCCCACACAATCAAAACCAGCTGGTATCAAAGCCTGATTAAGGAAATTGTCCAGTTGTTTGCGCCTATGCTCTAACTATCCACTAAGATCTAGCCCAAGGCTGGATCTTATTTTTGTCTTCTTACGAATAGATAAGTAAAGGAGAAAACCATGCTTAATCTAGAAGAAGATGATTTTGTCAGAGAGTATAGTAATAGTCGCTTCCACCGTTTTCGTGAAATCGAACGTTTTGCGCTATTGGATAAGAAATTCAGCAAATATCAATCCCAAGCTGACATTCCTGTAAGATTTTGATATACTAAAACAGATAAACTTAGAGGAGAAATTGAATGAACGTATACGGGAAAATAGATGAGAAACAAGAAGAATCTCATTACCAAGACTGGTCAGTGCCAGAAAAACGAGAAGGAGCTCCCATTCCCTTTTTTAGTATTTTACTTTGGAGTTTGGTGACTACAGCCATTTCGGTAGCCCTGCCTATTATTTTTGGTTTAGTCAGTCCGCAACAAACTCAAGATCTTTATACCGGTTGGGCCTTGCATCAAAATGGTCAAATGTATACAGATTACTTTGGGACGGAGGGATTGCTCTATTATGTGCTAAACTATCTTTTTCAAGGCAGTGTTTTGATTGCTTTGGTTGAGTGGTTTGCCTTGTTTGGAGCAGGTGTTTTTCTTTTCAAAGCTGCGGATACTCTTGTCGGCCAAGAAAAGGAAGCGGAGCGAGTTGTCTTTATTTTATACTTGCTTGTAGCGGGCCTCGCTTTTGGTGGTGGCTATGCTCTCTTGCTAGCCCTGCCTTTCCTATTTTATTCATTGAGTATCGTTACAAATTATCTCGCTTTTCCAAAGGACGACAAAGGATTTGTACGAGTGGGGATGAGCCTTGCACTTGCTTTCTTCCTTGCGCCAATCCAAACCGCCTTGTTTGCGGCTGTACTGGCCTTGGGAATTATCGGCTTTAATCTAGGCAAAGGTCACTTTGTTCATGGTCTATATCAGTTTTTTGCGTCAGCCCTAGGATTTTCACTCTTATTCTATCCTTTAGGCTACTATACAGTGTGGACAGGTAGTTTTGGGGATGCCATTAGCCAGACCTTATATCCGGTAAATACTCTTAGCCTCTTTTCGAACTCGCATTTGCTTGAAAATGCAGCCTTCTATGGCTTGCTTGCTATTGGGTTAGGTTCCCTTGGTTTGCTCTTTACAGGCTTGTTCCAGTCAAAACCAGCCAAGCAATATGCCCTCTCAATTGCTGCTAGCTTGGGATTGTTGGTTTCTTTGGGAATCTTGATTCTCTCCAAAGAACCTATCAACGGTACTCGTCTTGTGGTGCTAATTCCTTTCTTGGTCTTGCTCCTTCTGACAGGAATCAAGGAAGATGTTTCAGATGGAGGGAGTCGTCGTAGAAGAAGACGTGAGAAACAAACTTCTTTCTTTAAAGGAAATTTCTATCTACCACTGATTGCCCTTGCCTATCTCATTGTTCTTCCTATTGTGAGTCGTTACCTTTCTCACCCAACGACTTATCAGGAGAGAGAACGTCTTGCTAGCGTGGTCAAACAACAAACGAGTTCTGAGGATCGTGTCTATGCTTGGGATGATCGTCCTGATTTCTACCGTGTAAGTGAACGCTTGGCGCCGACTTCTCTATCAACTCCAACACTCTATACTGCAAGCGATGAAAATAAAACCAAACTGATGAATGACCTGAAAGAGAATCAACCGAAGATGATTGTGGTCAATCAAAAAGTTGCCTTGTGGTCAGATGTAGAGAGCTGGCTCAGTGAAAACTATGAGCTTGTTCAGACAGATACTAGCGAGTTCAAACTTTATAAATCAAAATAACAAAAAATCAATATCTTGTGGAATTTTAAAAATTTTAGGATTTTTAACACAAGATATTGATTTTTATTTTTAGAGTGGTATAATACTGAATATAAACAATTCAACAATATTTTAGAAAAGAGCATGGATATGATTGTATTAGAAGAAAAGCTTGCAACCGTTCCCACCTTGTTCGTTGAAAAACGAGATGGTAGACGTGTGGTGTTTGATGTAGACAAGATTGACAAGGCTCTCCA
>NZ_GL732466.1:778318-803064 GCF_000187645.1 Streptococcus sp. C300 | reverse complement strand
GCCGACTTCTCTATCAACTCCAACACTCTATACTGCAAGCGATGAAAATAAAACCAAACTGATGAATGACCTGAAAGAGAATCAACCGAAGATGATTGTGGTCAATCAAAAAGTTGCCTTGTGGTCAGATGTAGAGAGCTGGCTCAGTGA
Source organism: Streptococcus sp. C300 (assembly GCF_000187645.1). GTDB lineage: Bacteria > Bacillota > Bacilli > Lactobacillales > Streptococcaceae > Streptococcus > Streptococcus oralis_CQ. The sequence goes on along the minus strand of NZ_GL732466.1, from coordinate 802,914 downwards.
AAACTATGAGCTTGTTCAGACAGATACTAGCGAGTTCAAACTTTATAAATCAAAATAACAAAAAATCAATATCTTGTGGAATTTTAAAAATTTTAGGATTTTTAACACAAGATATTGATTTTTATTTTTAGAGTGGTATAATACTGAATATAAACAATTCAACAATATTTTAGAAAAGAGCATGGATATGATTGTATTAGAAGAAAAGCTTGCAACCGTTCCCACCTTGTTCGTTGAAAAACGAGATGGTAGACGTGTGGTGTTTGATGTAGACAAGATTGACAAGGCTCTCCACAAGGCGGCGGAAAAGGTTATGGACGTTACGCCTCTAGTAGAAAAACGCCTAAATGGTCTAGTTGAAAGAATCGTGACTGAAATTCACAGTCGCTTCCCTCAAGGTGTCAAGATTTACGAAATTCAAAATGTCGTAGAACATGAACTCCTTGAAGCCAAAGAATATGCGCTAGCTGAGGAGTATATCACTTATCGGACACAAAGGGATTTTGAGCGCTCAAAAGCGACAGATATCAACTTTAGTATCCATAAACTTCTCAATAAAGATCAAGCAGTTGTCAATGAAAATGCCAATAAAGACAGTGATGTCTTTAATACCCAGCGTGATTTGACAGCAGGGATTGTTGGGAAATCAATCGGACTGCAAATGCTTCCTAAGCACGTAGCCAATGCTCACCAAAAAGGGGATATCCACTATCATGACTTGGACTACAGCCCCTACACTCCGATGACCAACTGCTGTTTGATTGATTTTAAAGGCATGCTGGAAAATGGTTTTAAGATTGGAAATGCAGAGGTAGAGAGTCCCAAGTCTATCCAGACTGCGACCGCTCAGATTTCACAAATCATCGCCAACGTTGCTTCTAGCCAGTACGGGGGCTGTTCAGCTGACCGTATCGATGAAGTCTTGGCGCCTTATGCGGAGAAGAATTACCAAAAACACCTCAAGGATGCGGAAGAATGGGTCTTGCCTGACAAACGGGAAGATTATGCTTGGAAGAAAACCCAAAAAGACATCTACGATGCCATGCAATCTCTTGAGTATGAAATCAATACCCTCTTCACTTCAAATGGACAAACACCTTTTACTTCACTAGGTTTTGGTCTAGGAACTAGTCGTTTTGAGCGGGAAATTCAAAAAGCTATCTTGACCATCCGAATCAAGGGGCTTGGTTCAGAACACCGCACAGCCATCTTTCCTAAACTCATCTTTACGCTGAAAAGAGGACTCAACTTAGAGGAAGGTTCACCTAACTACGACATCAAACAGTTGGCTCTTGAGTGTGCAACCAAGCGGATGTACCCAGATGTCTTGTCCTATGATAAGATTATCGAACTGACTGGTTCTTTCAAGGTTCCTATGGGTTGTCGCTCCTTCCTCCAAGGCTGGAAAGATGAAAATGGTGTTGAGGTCAATTCAGGTCGTATGAATCTAGGTGTTGTGACGGTTAATCTGCCTCGTATCGCCCTCGAGTCTGAAGGAGATCTGAATAAGTTTTGGGAAATCTTCAACGAGAGAATGAACATTGCGGAGGATGCTCTGGTTTATCGTGTCGAACGAACCAAGGAAGCAACACCAGCAAATGCCCCTATCCTTTATCAGTATGGAGCCTTCGGCCGCCGTCTCGGAAAAGAAGAAAGTGTTGACCAACTCTTTAAGAATCGCCGTGCGACAGTTTCGCTGGGCTACATCGGTTTGTACGAAGTGGCTACAGTCTTCTTTGGAAATAGCTGGGAAAGCAATCCTGAAGCCAAGGAATTCACATTGGATATTATTCGCGATATGAAACGTCGTGTGGAAGAGTGGTCTGACCAATATGGTTACCATTTCTCGATCTACTCCACACCGTCTGAAAGTCTGACAGATCGCTTCTGTCGCTTAGACACAGAGAAGTTTGGTTCTATTCCTGACATCACGGATAAGGAATACTACACCAACTCGTTCCACTACGATGTCCGGAAAAATCCAACGCCGTTTGAAAAATTAGACTTTGAGAAAGTTTATCCAGAAGCAGGTGCGTCAGGTGGTTTTATCCATTATTGTGAGTATCCAGTTCTTCAACAAAATCCTAAAGCCTTGGAAGCTGTTTGGGACTATGCCTATGACCGTGTCGGCTATCTAGGGACCAATACTCCTATTGATTGTTGCTACAAGTGTGACTTTGAAGGGGATTTTGAACCAACTGAGCGAGGATTTGCTTGTCCAAACTGTGGCAATAGCGACCCTAAAACAGTAGATGTGGTCAAACGTACGTGTGGTTATCTGGGGAATCCTCAAGCGCGTCCAATGGTTAATGGACGCCACAAGGAAATCGCTGCGCGTGTCAAACACATGAACGGTTCAACTATTAAAACAGCTGGACATGAAGTAACAAATTAGAAGGAAATGGAATGGGGAAATACCAATTAGACGATAAGGGACGCGCACAAGTGACCCGTTATCACGAGAAACACTCGAAAGGTGGAACAGGTAAAAAAGAACGCTTGCTCAACCTCAGAGAACAGTTTTTAAACAAGAACAAGAAAAAATAAAAGTGAGAGTCTGCTCTCACTTTTCTCTTAGGTGGGAGGGGAATATGGAACTACGCAGACCGATATTGGCAGATAAAGAAACAGTTTTAGAGATGATGGCAGAGTTTGAACAGACTCAATCAGCCCACGATGGCGGATTTTGGAACGCCAACAATTTTGTTTATGAAGAGTGGCTAGAAGAAAATCTTCAAGCGGAAGCGGGACTCAATATTCCTGAAAACTGGGTTCCTGCTATCCAGCTGGTTAGTTTTGACGTAGCAGGCCAGGCTCTTGGCTTTCTCAACCTTCGTCTCCGATTAAATGACTACTTACTAGAAAACGGGGGCCATATTGGCTACTCCATTCGTCCATCTGAAAGAGGTAAGGGTTATGCCAAAGAATCCCTCCGACAAGGTCTACAAGTTGCTAAGGAAAAGAACATCAAAAAAGCACTTGTGACCTGTAGTACGGAAAATCCTGCTAGTAGGGCGGTGATTGTGGCAAATAGTGGGGTGTTTGAGGATGTTCGCAATGGCGTAGAACGTTACTGGATAGATTTGGAGTAGAAGGATGACATGGAATACACCAAAACCAGGTGAATGGAAAAGTGAGGAGCTTAGTAAAGGGCGGATCATTGATTATAAGGCCTTTAACTTTGTCGATGGAGAAGGTGTGCGCAACTCTCTCTATGTATCAGGTTGCATGTTCCACTGTGAGGGATGCTATAATGTTGCGACCTGGTCATTTAATGCTGGGATTCCTTATACGCCAGAGTTAGAAGAACAAATCATGGCAGACCTTGCCCAATCCTATGTTCAAGGATTGACCTTGCTAGGAGGAGAACCATTTCTCAATACAGGTATCCTCTTACCTCTCGTTAAGCGCATTCGAAAGGAATTGCCAGACAAAGACATCTGGTCCTGGACGGGCTACACTTGGGAAGAAATGATGCTGGAGACTCCAGACAAATTGGAACTCTTGTCGCTGATTGACATCCTTGTCGATGGACGGTATGATAAAAGCAAGCGCAATCTTATGCTCCAGTTTCGAGGGTCTTCTAATCAACGAATTATCGATGTGCAAAAATCTCTCAAACAAGGTCAAATAGTGATTTGGGACAAACTTAACGACGGAAAAGAAAGCTATGAGCAGGTGAAGAGAGAATGAAGAAAAAAGACCTGATAGAACAACTGGTTTCAGAGATCGAAACGGGAAGAATTAGGACACTAGGGATCTACGGTCATGGGGCTTCAGGTAAGTCAACCTTCGCTCAGGAATTACATCAAGCCCTAGATTCCACTACAGTAAATTTACTAGAAACAGATCCCTATATCACTTCAGAACGTCACCTGGTAGTACCAAAGCAAGCACCAAATCAAAAGGTGACAGCTTGTCTCCCAGTGGCGCATGAACTGGCAAGTTTACAGAGAGATATTCTCGCCTTGCAGGCAGGTATGGATGTCTTAACAATCGATGAACCGTGGAAGGCTAGCGAGGTCTTGTCTGGAGCCAAGCCGATTCTGATTGTTGAAGGGATGTCTGTGGGCTTTCTACCCAAGGAACTCTTTGACAAAACCATCAGTTTCTACACGGATGAGGAGACCGAATTAAAGAGGCGTCTAGCTCGAGATACGACTATGAGAAATCGCGATGCATCTTTTGTATTAGCTAGCCATCAGATGAGAAGGGAGCAGTACCTGCGATACTATAGAGAAACCGAGTCTAAAGCGGACATTTTAGTAGATCAATCAGAAGATACATTCAAGGTCAAAATGACTCACATTATATAGAAGAAAAGCCGGTTTTTTTATAGATATAAATCCGTAATTTTGGAAAGATAAAAAGAGAAAACAGTTTCATCTTAAAAAAACGAAAAAAAGCTCACAAATCCCTTGCAATCGCAGGGGCTTTGTGTTATTCTATTATGGTGCTGTAAATTACAGCCTTAGCTTTGATGCAAGAGGTTGCGACACGCTCGGTTGCATTGCCACGCAACGCGCGTCGGTTTTCTTGTGGAGCTAGCCTATTATCTTAAATAGACGAAAAGGAGAAAAAGATGGCAAACAAAAAAATCCGTATCCGTTTGAAAGCTTACGAACACCGTACGCTTGACACAGCGGCTGCAAAAATCGTAGAATCAGCTACTCGTACAGGTGCACAAGTTGCGGGTCCAATCCCACTTCCAACTGAGCGTAGCCTCTACACAATCATTCGTGCGACTCACAAATACAAAGACTCTCGCGAACAATTTGAAATGCGTACACACAAACGTTTGATCGATATCGTTAACCCAACTCAAAAAACAGTTGATGCTTTGATGAAATTGGATCTTCCAAGTGGTGTAAACGTAGAAATCAAACTTTAATCTAAAGCTTGATACCTTGAGCATAAAAAACGCTCGTTAAAAACTTTTTGAATAAAAAATATAGAAAAGGAACTATTTTCTCATGACAAAAGGAATCTTAGGGAAAAAAGTGGGAATGACTCAAATCTTCACTGAAGCTGGCGAATTGATCCCTGTAACAGTTATTGAAGCAACTCCAAACGTTGTTCTTCAAGTTAAAACTGTTGAAACAGACGGATACAACGCTATCCAAGTTGGTTTCGATGACAAACGCGAAGTATTGAGCAACAAACCTGCTAAAGGACATGTAGCGAAAGCTAACACGGCTCCTAAGCGCTTCATTCGTGAATTCAAAAACGTTGAAGGCTTGGAAGTTGGTGCTGAAATCACAGTTGAAACATTCGCAGCTGGAGACGTTGTTGACGTAACTGGTACTTCTAAAGGTAAAGGTTTCCAAGGTGTCATCAAACGCCACGGACAATCACGTGGACCAATGGCTCACGGTTCTCGTTACCACCGTCGTCCAGGTTCAATGGGACCTGTTGCACCTAACCGCGTATTCAAAGGTAAAAACCTTGCAGGACGTATGGGTGGCGACCGCGTAACAATTCAAAACCTTGAAGTTGTACAAGTTGTTCCAGAAAAGAACGTTATCCTTATCAAAGGTAACGTACCAGGTGCTAAGAAATCTCTTATCACTATCAAATCAGCAGTTAAAGCTGGTAAATAATAAAGAAAGGGGAAATCAGTCACAATGGCAAACGTAACATTATTTGACCAAACTGGTAAAGAAGCTGGCCAAGTTGTTCTTAACGATGCAGTATTTGGTATTGAACCAAATGAATCAGTTGTGTTTGATGTGATCATCAGCCAACGCGCAAGCCTTCGTCAAGGAACACACGCTGTTAAAAACCGCTCTGCAGTATCAGGTGGTGGACGCAAACCATGGCGTCAAAAAGGAACTGGACGTGCTCGTCAAGGTTCTATCCGCTCACCACAATGGCGTGGTGGTGGTGTTGTCTTCGGACCAACTCCACGTTCATACGGCTACAAACTTCCACAAAAAGTTCGTCGCCTAGCTCTTAAATCAGTTTACTCTGAAAAAGTTGCTGAAAACAAATTCGTAGCTGTAGACGCTCTTTCATTTACAGCTCCAAAAACTGCTGAATTTGCAAAAGTTCTTGCAGCATTGAGCATCGATTCTAAAGTTCTTGTTATCCTTGAAGAAGGAAATGAATTCGCAGCTCTTTCAGCTCGTAACCTTCCAAACGTGAAAGTTGCAACTGCTACAACTGCAAGTGTTCTTGACATCGCAAATAGCGACAAACTTCTTGTCACACAAGCAGCTATCTCTAAAATCGAGGAGGTTCTTGCATAATGAATTTGTATGATGTTATCAAAAAACCTGTCATCACTGAAAGCTCAATGGCTCAACTTGAAGCAGGAAAATATGTATTTGAAGTTGACACTCGTGCACACAAACTTTTGATCAAGCAAGCTGTTGAAGCTGCTTTCGAAGGTGTTAAAGTTGCCAACGTTAACACAATCAACGTAAAACCAAAAGCGAAACGTGTTGGACGTTACACTGGTTTTACTAACAAAACTAAAAAAGCTATCATCACACTTACAGCTGATTCAAAAGCAATCGAGTTGTTTGCTGCTGAAGCTGAATAATCTAAGGAGGAAATATCGTGGGAATTCGTGTTTATAAACCAACAACAAACGGTCGCCGTAATATGACTTCTTTGGATTTCGCTGAAATCACAACAAGCACTCCTGAAAAATCATTGCTTGTTGCTTTGAAGAGCAAGGCTGGTCGTAACAACAACGGTCGTATCACTGTTCGTCACCAAGGTGGTGGACACAAACGTTTCTACCGTTTGGTTGACTTCAAACGTAACAAAGACAATGTTGAAGCAGTTGTTAAAACTATCGAGTACGATCCAAACCGTTCTGCAAACATCGCTCTTGTACACTACACTGACGGTGTGAAAGCATACATCATCGCTCCAAAAGGTCTTGAAGTTGGTCAACGTATCGTTTCAGGTCCTGAAGCAGATATCAAAGTCGGAAACGCTCTTCCACTTGCTAACATCCCAGTTGGTACTTTGATCCACAACATCGAATTGAAACCAGGTCGTGGTGGAGAATTGGTACGTGCTGCTGGTGCTTCTGCCCAAGTATTGGGTCAAGAAGGTAAATACGTTCTTGTTCGTCTTCAATCTGGCGAAGTTCGTATGATTCTTGGAACTTGTCGTGCTACAGTTGGTGTTGTCGGAAACGAACAACATGGACTTGTAAACCTTGGTAAAGCAGGACGTAGCCGTTGGAAAGGTATCCGCCCAACAGTTCGTGGTTCTGTAATGAACCCTAACGATCACCCACACGGTGGTGGTGAAGGTAAAGCACCAGTTGGTCGTAAAGCGCCATCTACTCCATGGGGCAAACCTGCTCTTGGTCTTAAAACTCGTAACAAGAAAGCGAAATCTGACAAACTTATCGTTCGTCGTCGCAACGAGAAATAATAGTAAACTAGTCGCCTAAGCAACTAGGAAATCCGCCAGCTCGGTAGCGCTCCATGTGAGCGCAAGCCGCTGTGGTACAACATTTAAAGGAGAAAATATAAAAATGGGACGCAGTCTTAAAAAAGGACCTTTCGTCGATGAGCATTTGATGAAAAAAGTTGAAGCTCAAGCTAACGACGAAAAGAAAAAAGTTATCAAAACTTGGTCACGTCGTTCAACGATCTTCCCAAGTTTCATTGGTTACACTATTGCAGTTTATGACGGACGTAAACACGTACCTGTTTACATCCAAGAAGACATGGTAGGTCACAAACTTGGTGAATTTGCACCAACTCGTACTTACAAGGGTCACGCTGCAGACGACAAGAAAACACGTAGAAAATAAGGAGAACATAAATGGCAGAAATTACTTCAGCTAAAGCAATGGCTCGTACAGTACGTGTTTCACCTCGTAAATCACGTCTTGTTCTTGACAACATCCGTGGTAAAAGCGTAGCCGATGCTATTGCAATCTTGACATTCACACCAAACAAAGCTGCTGAAATCATCTTGAAAGTTTTGAATTCAGCTGTAGCTAACGCTGAAAATAACTTTGGTTTGGACAAAGCTAATTTGGTAGTATCTGAAGCATTCGCAAACGAAGGACCAACTATGAAACGTTTCCGTCCACGTGCGAAAGGTTCAGCTTCACCAATCAACAAACGTACAGCTCACATCACTGTAGCTGTTGCAGAAAAATAAGGAGGTAACATCGTGGGTCAAAAAGTACATCCAATTGGTATGCGTGTCGGCATCATCCGTGATTGGGATGCCAAATGGTATGCTGAAAAAGAATACGCGGATTACCTTCATGAAGATCTTGCAATCCGTAAATTCGTTCAAAAAGAACTTGCTGACGCAGCAGTTTCAACTATCGAAATTGAACGCGCAGTAAACAAAGTTAACGTTTCACTTCACACTGCTAAACCAGGTATGGTTATCGGTAAAGGTGGTGCTAACGTTGATGCACTCCGTGCAAAACTTAACAAATTGACTGGAAAACAAGTACACATCAACATCATCGAAATCAAACAACCTGATTTGGATGCTCACCTTGTAGGTGAAGGAATTGCTCGTCAATTGGAGCAACGTGTTGCTTTCCGTCGTGCACAAAAACAAGCAATCCAACGTGCAATACGTGCTGGAGCTAAAGGGATCAAAACTCAAGTATCAGGTCGTTTGAACGGTGCAGATATCGCCCGTGCTGAAGGATACTCTGAAGGAACTGTTCCACTTCACACACTTCGTGCAGATATCGATTACGCTTGGGAAGAAGCAGATACTACATACGGTAAACTTGGTGTTAAAGTATGGATCTACCGTGGTGAAGTTCTTCCAGCTCGTAAAAACACTAAAGGAGGTAAATAACCAATGTTAGTACCTAAACGTGTTAAACACCGTCGTGAATTCCGTGGAAAAATGCGCGGTGAAGCAAAAGGTGGAAAAGAAGTAGCATTCGGTGAATACGGTCTTCAAGCTACAACTAGCCACTGGATCACTAACCGCCAAATCGAAGCTGCTCGTATCGCCATGACTCGTTACATGAAACGTGGTGGTAAAGTTTGGATTAAAATCTTCCCACACAAATCATACACCGCTAAAGCTATCGGTGTGCGTATGGGATCTGGTAAAGGGGCACCTGAAGGTTGGGTAGCGCCAGTTAAACGTGGTAAAGTGATGTTCGAAATCGCTGGTGTATCTGAAGAGATTGCTCGTGAAGCGCTTCGTCTTGCAAGCCACAAATTGCCAGTTAAATGTAAATTCGTAAAACGTGAAGCAGAATAAGGAGAAGGCATGAAACTTAATGAAGTAAAAGAATTTGTTAAAGAACTTCGTGGTCTTTCTCAAGAAGAACTCGCGAAGCGCGAAAACGAATTGAAAAAAGAATTGTTTGAACTTCGTTTCCAAGCTGCTACTGGTCAATTGGAACAAACAGCTCGCTTGAAAGAAGTTAAAAAACAAATCGCTCGTATCAAAACAGTTCAATCTGAAGCGAAATAATAGACTAGGGAAGGAGAAATTTCAATGGAACGCAATAATCGTAAAGTTCTTGTTGGACGTGTTGTATCTGACAAAATGGACAAGACAATCACAGTTGTAGTTGAAACAAAACGTAACCACCCAGTCTATGGTAAACGTATTAACTACTCTAAAAAATACAAAGCACATGATGAAAACAATGTTGCCAAAGAAGGCGATATCGTACGTATCATGGAAACTCGTCCGCTTTCAGCTACAAAACGTTTCCGTCTTGTAGAAGTTGTTGAAGAAGCGGTCATCATCTAATCAAACCTGAAAGGAGAAAACTGAAATGATTCAAACAGAAACTCGTTTGAAAGTCGCAGACAACAGCGGTGCTCGCGAAATCTTGACTATCAAAGTTCTTGGTGGTTCAGGACGTAAATTTGCAAACATCGGTGATGTTATCGTGGCATCTGTAAAACAAGCTACTCCTGGTGGTGCGGTTAAAAAAGGTGACGTTGTAAAAGCTGTTATCGTTCGTACTAAATCAGGTGCTCGTCGTGCTGATGGTTCATACATCAAATTTGACGAAAACGCAGCAGTTATCATCCGTGAAGACAAAACTCCTCGCGGAACACGTATCTTTGGCCCAGTTGCACGTGAATTGCGTGAAGGTGGCTTCATGAAGATCGTGTCACTTGCTCCAGAAGTACTTTAATTTTTAGAAACAAACTAGTCCCCTAGCTTCAAGCTAGGGTGCCCTTATGGGCGTAAGAAAAATCAAGGAGAAACCTAATGTTTGTAAAAAAAGGCGACAAAGTTCGCGTAATCGCTGGTAAAGATAAGGGAACAGAAGCTGTTGTCCTTACTGCCCTTCCAAAAGTAAATAAAGTTATCGTTGAAGGTGTGAACATCGTTAAGAAACACCAACGTCCAACTAACGAGCTTCCTCAAGGTGGTATCATCGAGAAAGAAGCAGCTATCCACGTATCAAACGTTCAAGTATTGGACAAAAATGGTGTAGCTGGTCGTGTTGGTTACAAATTTGTAGACGGTAAAAAAGTTCGCTACAACAAAAAATCAGGCGAAGTGCTTGATTAATCACGAAGGAAAGGAGAAGTATAATGGCAAATCGTTTAAAAGAAAAATATCTTAATGAAGTAGTTCCTGCTTTGACAGAACAATTCAACTACTCATCAGTGATGGCTGTGCCTAAAGTAGATAAGATCGTTTTGAACATGGGTGTTGGTGAAGCTGTATCAAACGCTAAAAGTCTTGAAAAAGCTGCTGAAGAATTGGCACTTATCTCAGGTCAAAAACCACTTATCACTAAAGCTAAAAAATCAATCGCCGGCTTCCGTCTTCGTGAAGGTGTAGCGATCGGTGCAAAAGTTACCCTTCGTGGTGAACGTATGTACGAATTCTTGGACAAATTGGTTTCAGTTTCACTTCCACGTGTACGTGACTTCCACGGTGTTCCAACAAAATCATTTGATGGACGCGGAAACTACACTCTTGGTGTGAAAGAACAATTGATCTTCCCAGAAATCAACTTTGATGACGTTGACAAAACTCGTGGTCTTGACATCGTTATCGTAACAACTGCTAACACTGACGAAGAGTCACGTGCATTGCTTACAGGCCTTGGAATGCCTTTTGCAAAATAATATAGGAGGTAAATCTAATGGCTAAAAAATCAATGATTGCTAAGAACAAACGTCCAGCGAAGTTCTCTACTCAAGCTTATACTCGTTGTGAAAAATGTGGTCGTCCACATTCAGTTTACCGCAAATTTAAACTTTGCCGTGTTTGCTTCCGTGAATTAGCTTACAAAGGACAAATTCCTGGTGTAACAAAAGCATCTTGGTAATATCATGATACAAAGAGCGTAACAACCACAGCAAAAATAGGAAATTTGGTGAAGGAGCGATGCTCCAAAACGAATTTATCTTTTTTGCACAGGTTGTAGCTCGTGTTCAAATAAGAGTTCTCTCATTTGAATGTGTCAATACTATCTGAGACTAGCTCAATCATTAACTAGCAAGTGCAACTTGCAAACTACTAGTAAGAGGAGAAAAACAAAATGGTTATGACTGACCCAATCGCAGACTTCCTAACTCGTATTCGTAACGCTAACCAAGCGAAACACGAAGTACTTGAAGTACCTGCATCAAACATCAAAAAAGGGATTGCTGAAATCCTTAAACGCGAAGGTTTTGTTAAGAACGTAGAAATCATCGAAGATGACAAACAAGGCATCATCCGTGTATTCCTTAAATACGGACCAAACGGTGAAAAAGTTATCACTAACTTGAAACGTGTTTCTAAACCAGGACTTCGTGTCTACAAAAAACGTGAAGATCTTCCAAAAGTTCTTAACGGACTTGGAATTGCTATCCTTTCAACTTCTGAAGGTTTGCTTACTGATAAAGAAGCTCGCCAAAAGAATGTTGGTGGTGAGGTTATCGCTTACGTTTGGTAATATTTAGCTCCCAATTTCTTTGCGACTCGTCGTTATCGTCTCTTGCCTAACCCAAAGTTATGCCGGCGAGACGATGCCTAGATTCACTTTGAAATTGAAACCTAAATGTTCCTTTAAATCGAGAAATCGATTTAAGCCCCCGTGAAAACTGGCCGTTCTGGCCTGACAATTTAACAGGAGAAAATAAACATGTCACGTATTGGTAATAAAGTTATCGTGTTGCCTGCTGGTGTTGAAATCACTAACAATGACAACGTTGTAACTGTAAAAGGACCTAAAGGAGAACTTACTCGTGAGTTCTCAAAAGATATTGAAATTCGTGTGGAAGGTACTGAAGTAACTCTTCACCGTCCAAACGATTCAAAAGAAATGAAAACAATCCACGGAACTACTCGTGCCCTTTTGAACAACATGGTTGTTGGTGTATCAGAAGGATTCAAGAAAGAACTTGAAATGCGCGGGGTTGGTTACCGTGCACAACTTCAAGGATCTAAGCTTGTTTTGGCTGTTGGTAAATCTCATCCAGACGAAGTTGAAGCTCCAGAAGGAATTACTTTTGAACTTCCAAACCCAACAACAATCGTTGTTAGCGGAATTTCAAAAGAAGTAGTTGGTCAAACAGCTGCTTACGTACGTAGCCTTCGTTCACCAGAACCATATAAAGGTAAAGGTATCCGTTACGTTGGTGAATTCGTTCGCCGTAAAGAAGGTAAAACAGGTAAATAATGTTGAGTGGTTGATTTTCAACCACCAACCTATTTTCCAACTTAGTGCATAGCACACGATTTAAAACTAAAGAGGTGAAAACTGTGATTTCTAAACCAGATAAAAACAAACTCCGCCAAAAACGCCACCGTCGCGTTCGCGGAAAACTCTCTGGAACTGCTGATCGCCCACGTTTGAACGTATTCCGTTCTAATACAGGCATCTACGCTCAAGTGATTGATGACGTAGCGGGTGTAACGCTCGCAAGTGCTTCAACTCTTGACAAAGAAGTTTCAAAAGGAACTAAAACTGAACAAGCCGTTACTGTCGGTAAACTCGTTGCAGAACGTGCAAACGCTAAAGGTATTTCAGAAGTGGTGTTCGACCGCGGTGGATATCTATATCACGGACGTGTGAAAGCTTTGGCTGATGCAGCTCGTGAAAACGGATTGAAATTCTAATAGGAGGACACTAGAAAATGGCATTTAAAGACAATGCAGTTGAATTAGAAGAACGCGTAGTTGCTGTCAACCGTGTTACAAAAGTTGTTAAAGGTGGACGTCGTCTTCGTTTCGCAGCTCTTGTTGTTGTTGGTGACCACAACGGTCGCGTAGGATTTGGTACTGGTAAAGCTCAAGAAGTTCCAGAAGCAATCCGCAAAGCAGTAGAAGATGCTAAGAAAAACTTGATTGAAGTTCCTATGGTTGGAACAACAATCCCACACGAAGTTCTTTCAGAATTCGGTGGAGCTAAAGTATTGTTGAAACCTGCTGTAGAAGGTTCTGGGGTTGCCGCTGGTGGTGCAGTTCGTGCCGTTGTGGAATTGGCAGGTGTGGCAGATATTACATCTAAATCACTTGGTTCTAACACTCCAATCAACATTGTTCGCGCAACTGTTGAAGGTTTGAAACAATTGAAACGCGCTGAAGAAGTTGCTGCCCTTCGTGGTATTTCAGTTTCTGATTTGGCATAAGAAAGGGGATAAAATGGCTCAAATTAAAATTACTTTGACTAAGTCTCCAATCGGACGCATTCCATCGCAACGTAAAACTGTTGTAGCACTTGGACTTGGCAAATTGAACAGCTCTGTTATTAAAGAAGACAACGCTGCTATCCGTGGTATGATTACTGCAGTATCTCACTTGGTAACAGTTGAAGAAGTAAACTAATGAATTTTTAGGGGATGTGGCAATACTCATCCCCTAAAACTAGGTATAGTCATCTTAGATGAACATGTATAGGCGAGTTGATAAGGGAGACAACCTTTTCTCTCTTATCGGCGCTAGCATTTTACAAAAGAGGAGAAAATAATAATGAAACTTCATGAATTGAAACCTGCAGAAGGTTCTCGTAAAGTACGTAACCGTGTTGGTCGTGGTACTTCATCAGGTAACGGTAAAACATCTGGTCGCGGTCAAAAAGGTCAAAAAGCTCGTAGCGGTGGCGGAGTTCGCCTTGGTTTTGAAGGTGGACAAACTCCATTGTTCCGTCGTCTTCCAAAACGTGGATTCACTAACATCAACGCTAAAGAATACGCAATTGTAAACCTTGACCAATTGAACGTCTTTGAAGACGGTGCAGAAGTAACTCCAGTTGTACTTATCGAAGCAGGAATTGTAAAAGCTGAAAAATCAGGAGTTAAAATTCTTGGTAACGGTGAGTTGACTAAGAAATTGACTGTGAAAGCAGCTAAATTCTCTAAATCAGCTGAGGAAGCTATCACTGCTAAAGGTGGTTCTGTAGAAGTCATCTAAGAGAGGTGACCCATGTTTTTTAAATTATTAAAAGAAGCGCTCAAGGTTAAACAAGTTCGATCAAAAATTCTCTTTACGATTTTTATCATTCTTGTTTTCCGTATTGGGACAAGTATCACTGTTCCAGGTGTGAATGCAAAAAGTTTAGAAGCTCTCAGTGGTTTATCTTTCTTGAACATGCTTAGTCTTGTTTCAGGGAATGCCATGAAGAACTTCTCCGTTTTTGCACTCGGGGTAAGTCCGTATATCACTGCTTCAATCGTTGTTCAATTGCTACAAATGGATATTTTACCGAAGTTTGTAGAATGGGGCAAACAAGGGGAAGTAGGACGGAGAAAACTAAACCAAGCTACTCGTTATATTGCACTAGTGCTTGCATTTGTTCAATCTATCGGGATTACAGCAGGATTTAATACTCTATCTGGAGCGAAATTATTAACGACAGCTTTAACTCCACAAGTCTTTGTTACTATCGGTATTATCCTCACAGCAGGTAGTATGATTGTAACTTGGCTCGGGGAACAAATTACAGATAAGGGATACGGAAATGGTGTTTCTATGATCATCTTTGCAGGTATTGTTGCTTCAATTCCTGAGATGATTAAAGGCATCTATGTTGACTACTTCGTCAATATTCCAAGTAGCCGTTTGACTTCATCTATTATCTTTGTCGTTATTTTGATTATCGCTGTCTTGTTGATTGTTTACTTTACAACCTTTGTTCAACAGGCAGAATATAAAATTCCAATCCAATATACAAAAGTTGCTCAAGGAGCCCCATCAAGCTCATACCTTCCATTGAAGGTAAACCCAGCGGGGGTTATCCCAGTTATCTTTGCAAGTTCCATTACAGCAGCACCTGCAGCCATTCTTCAATTTTTGAGTGCTACAGGTCATGATTGGGCTTGGGTACGTACAGCACAGGAAATGTTATCTACAACATCTCCAACAGGTGTTGCTATGTATGCCTTGCTAATCATTCTCTTTACGTTCTTCTATACATTTGTACAGATCAATCCAGAGAAAGCAGCAGAAAACTTGCAAAAGAGTGGAGCCTACATTCATGGTGTCCGTCCTGGTAAGGGTACTGAAGAGTTCATGTCGAAACTTCTTCGTCGCCTTGCGACTGTCGGATCAATCTTCCTTGGTGTGATTTCAATCTTGCCGATTGTGGCAAAAGATGTCTTTGGTCTTTCAGAAGCTGTTGCTTTTGGGGGAACTAGTCTTTTGATCATTATCTCAACCGGTATCGAAGGAATCAAACAACTTGAAGGTTACCTATTGAAACGTAAGTATGTTGGTTTCATGGACAAAACAGAATAAAAGCAAAATCACTTTTGCTTAGAGAGTGGAGTATGAAGGTCTATCTATTAGAGAGATTTTCGTCTCCCCTCTTCTATTTTGTTTTTAAATAGGGGTTGAAAGAGATTTCTGCTTCTATTTAAATACAAAATAAGGAGATCCTATCATGAATCTTTTGATTATGGGCTTACCTGGAGCAGGTAAGGGAACGCAAGCAGCTAAAATTGTGGAGCAATTCCACGTGGCACACATTTCAACTGGAGATATGTTCCGTGCTGCTATGGCAAATCAAACTGAAATGGGTGTACTTGCGAAGTCATATATTGACAAAGGTGAGTTGGTTCCAGATGAAGTTACAAATGGAATCGTTAAAGAACGCCTTTCACAGGACGACATCAAGGAAACAGGTTTCTTGTTGGATGGTTACCCACGTACGATTGAACAAGCCCATGCCTTGGACAAAACATTGGCGGAACTTGGTATCGAACTAGAAGGTGTGATCAATATCGAAGTGAATCCAGATTGTCTCTTGGAACGTTTGAGTGGTCGTATCATCCACCGCGAAACAGGTGAAACCTTCCACAAAGTTTTCAACCCACCCGTTGACTACAAAGAGGAAGATTACTACCAACGTGAAGATGACAAACCGGAGACAGTGAAGCGTCGTTTGGATGTGAATATCGCTCAAGGTGAACCAATCATTGCTCACTACCGTGCCAAAGGTTTGGTCCACGATATCGAAGGAAATCAAGATATCAATGATGTGTTCAAAGACATCGAAAAAGTATTGACAAATTTGAAATAAAGCGTTTTTCACACTTGCAAAAAATCGCTACAAATGTTATACTGAGATAGTCTGACTTATAATTGTTGTCTCTGTTTTCAGAGGCATCGAATCGAAATTTATGGAGGTGCTTTTGCGTGGCAAAAGACGATGTGATTGAAGTTGAAGGCAAAGTAGTTGATACAATGCCTAACGCAATGTTTACGGTTGAACTTGAAAATGGACATCAGATTTTAGCAACAGTTTCTGGTAAAATTCGTAAAAACTATATTCGTATTTTAGCGGGAGATCGTGTTACTGTCGAGATGAGTCCATATGACTTGACACGTGGACGTATCACTTACCGCTTTAAATAATCGAAAAACTTGGAGGGATAAGAAATGAAAGTAAGACCATCGGTCAAACCAATTTGCGAATACTGTAAAGTAATTCGTCGTAATGGTCGTGTTATGGTAATTTGCCCAGCAAATCCAAAACACAAACAACGTCAAGGATAAGATAGAAAGGAGAAAACATGGCTCGTATTGCTGGAGTTGACATTCCAAATGACAAACGCGTAGTAATCTCATTGACTTACGTTTATGGTATCGGACTTGCAACATCTAAGAAAATTTTGGCTGCTGCTGGAATCTCAGAAGATGTTCGTGTACGTGACCTTACATCAGATCAAGAAGATGCTATCCGTCGTGAAGTGGATGCAATCAAAGTTGAAGGTGACCTTCGTCGTGAAGTAAACTTGAACATCAAACGTTTGATGGAAATCGGTTCTTACCGTGGTATTCGTCACCGTCGTGGACTTCCTGTCCGTGGACAAAACACTAAAAACAACGCTCGCACTCGTAAAGGTAAAGCTGTTGCGATTGCTGGTAAGAAAAAATAATATAGGAGGTAAAAGTCTTGGCTAAACCAACACGTAAACGTCGTGTGAAAAAGAATATCGAATCTGGTATTGCTCATATTCACGCTACATTTAATAACACTATTGTTATGATTACTGATGTGCATGGTAATGCAATTGCTTGGTCATCAGCTGGTGCTCTTGGTTTCAAAGGTTCTCGTAAATCTACACCATTCGCTGCTCAAATGGCTTCTGAAGCTGCTGCTAAATCTGCACAAGAACACGGTCTTAAATCAGTTGAAGTTACTGTAAAAGGTCCAGGTTCTGGTCGTGAGTCAGCTATTCGTGCGCTTGCTGCCGCTGGTCTTGAAGTAACAGCAATTCGTGATGTGACTCCAGTGCCACACAATGGTGCTCGTCCTCCAAAACGTCGCCGTGTATAATCATCGCATTACACTGCTTTTCGTTTAAGAGGGAGTAACTAAATGATTGAGTTTGAAAAACCAAATATAACAAAAATTGATGAAAATAAAGATTATGGCAAGTTTGTAATCGAACCACTTGAACGTGGCTACGGTACAACTCTTGGTAACTCTCTTCGTCGTGTACTACTAGCTTCTCTACCAGGAGCAGCAGTGACATCTATCAACATTGAAGGTGTCTTGCATGAGTTCGACACAGTTCCAGGTGTTCGTGAAGACGTGATGCAAATCATTCTGAACATTAAAGGGATTGCAGTGAAATCATACGTTGAAGACGAAAAAATCATTGAACTTGACGTTGAAGGTCCTGCTGAAATTACAGCTGGAGACATTTTGACTGACAGTGATATTGAGATTGTAAATCCAGATCATTATCTCTTTACAATCGGTGAAGGTTCTTCTCTAAAAGCGACAATGACTGTTAACAGTGGTCGTGGATATGTACCTGCTGATGAAAATAAAAAGGATAATGCACCAGTTGGAACACTTGCTGTAGATTCTATTTATACACCAGTTACAAAAGTCAACTATCAAGTAGAGCCTGCTCGTGTAGGTAGCAATGATGGATTTGACAAATTAACCCTTGAAATCTTGACTAATGGAACAATTATTCCTGAAGATGCTTTAGGGCTTTCAGCACGTATCTTGACAGAACATCTTGATTTGTTTACAAATCTTACTGAGATTGCTAAGTCAACTGAAGTGATGAAAGAAGCTGATACTGAATCTGACGATCGTATTTTGGATCGTACGATTGAGGAACTGGACTTGTCTGTGCGTTCATACAACTGTTTGAAACGTGCCGGTATCAATACTGTGCATGATTTGACAGAAAAATCTGAAGCAGAGATGATGAAAGTACGAAATCTTGGACGCAAGAGTTTGGAAGAAGTGAAACTCAAACTCATTGACTTGGGTCTTGGATTAAAAGATAAATAAAGGAGGAATACATGGCTTACCGTAAACTAGGACGCACTAGCTCACAACGTAAAGCAATGCTTCGCGATTTGACAACTGACCTTTTGATCAACGAATCAATCGTGACAACTGAAGCTCGTGCTAAAGAAATCCGTAAAACTGTTGAAAAAATGATTACTCTAGGTAAACGTGGTGATTTGCATGCACGTCGTCAAGCAGCTGCTTTCGTACGTAATGAAATCGCATCTGAAAACTATGATGAAGCAACTGATAAGTACACTTCTACTACAGCACTTCAAAAATTGTTCTCAGAAATCGCACCTCGTTATGCTGAACGTAACGGTGGATACACTCGTATCCTTAAAACTGAACCACGTCGTGGTGATGCTGCGCCAATGGCGATCATCGAATTAGTATAAAATCATCAATTTTGTTGAGTGTTATGATGATGGAGTCTTGTGCTCTTAGTCTAGCTCTGGTCTACCGCTGGGACTTCGGTCCTAGCGGGAACACTCATCATCATTTGATAGGGTAGACGCTTGTTTACGAAATTGTTTTTTTGTTTAAGAACAACTTCGTAAGCAGGCGTTTTTTAGTATTTTTTTCGGAAATATGCTATACTAGGAAAAAAGAAAATCAAAAACGTTCAGGTTTTCTAATAATCGTAGAAATGGGGTATAAGAATGAAGGCTATTATTACAGTGGTTGGTAAGGACAAGGCTGGGATCGTTGCAGGCGTGTCTACTAAGATTGCAGAGTTGGGTTTGAATATTGACGATATTTCTCAGACGGTGTTGGATGAATACTTTACTATGATGGCGGTCGTTTCTAGTGACGAAAAACAGGATTTCACTTATCTTCGAAATGAGTTTGAAACTTTCGGTCAGACCTTGAATGTCAAAATAAATATTCAAAGTGCGGCGATTTTTGACGCTATGTATAATATCTAGGAGGTGGCTATGGATATTAGACAAGTTACAGAAACCATTGCCATGATCGAGGAGCAGAACTTCGATATCAGAACCATCACCATGGGGATTTCCCTTTTGGATTGTATTGATCCAGATATTGAACGTGCTGCTGAAAAGATTTACCAAAAAATCACCACTAAAGCTGCAAATTTAGTGGCTGTAGGAGACGAAATTGCTGCAGAACTTGGGATTCCTATTGTTAATAAACGGGTATCGGTGACTCCGATTTCTTTAATTGGTGCAGCGACTGATGCGACGGACTATGTTGTTTTGGCAAAGGCTCTTGACAAGGCTGCCAAGGAGATCGGTGTTGACTTTATTGGTGGATTCTCTGCCTTGGTACAAAAAGGCTACCAAAAAGGAGATGAGATTCTCGTCAATTCTATCCCACGCGCTCTAGCTGAGACCGACAAGGTTTGTTCGTCTGTTAACATTGGCTCAACTAAGTCAGGCATCAACATGACTGCAGTTGCAGATATGGGACGTATCATCAAGGAAACAGCGAACTTATCAGATATGGGTGCGGCCAAGTTGGTCGTATTTGCTAATGCTGTTGAGGACAATCCTTTTATGGCAGGGGCCTTTCATGGTGTTGGCGAAGCAGATGTTATCATCAATGTCGGGGTTTCGGGTCCTGGTGTGGTCAAGCGTGCCTTGGAAAAGGTTCGTGGACAGAGCTTTGATGTAGTAGCGGAAACAGTCAAGAAAACGGCCTTCAAGATTACTCGTATCGGTCAGCTGGTTGGACAAATGGCGAGTGAACGCCTTGGTGTTGACTTTGGAATTGTCGATCTAAGCTTGGCGCCAACTCCTGCAGTTGGTGATTCTGTGGCACGTGTCCTTGAGGAAATGGGCCTAGAAACAGTTGGTACGCATGGGACGACGGCTGCCCTCGCTCTTTTGAATGACCAAGTTAAGAAGGGCGGAGTGATGGCTTGTAACCAAGTCGGTGGCTTGTCAGGTGCTTTTATCCCCGTTTCTGAAGATGAGGGGATGATTGCTGCGGTGCAAGATGGTTCTCTGAATTTAGAGAAACTAGAAGCCATGACGGCTATCTGTTCAGTTGGACTGGATATGATTGCCATTCCAGAAGATACGCCTGCTGAAACCATTGCGGCTATGATTGCAGATGAGGCGGCAATCGGTGTTATTAACATGAAAACAACGGCTGTCCGTATTATTCCAAAGGGCAAGGAAGGCGATATGATTGAGTTTGGTGGCTTGCTAGGGACAGCTCCAGTAATGAAGGTCAACGGGGCTTCGTCTGTTGATTTCATCTCTCGCGGTGGGCAAATCCCAGCTCCAATCCATAGTTTTAAAAATTAATAAAAAAGCGAGAGGATTTAAGTTGAGTTTAAGGATGACTGTGTATACTATAATCATTAAATAAAGACCTCCTAACTTTATTTAATAGAAATCCTAAACTTTTTCATAATAATCTCCTAGGGAAGCTACCATGAGGGTAGCTTTTCTTTTGGGTAATTTACAAATGTTGGCTTTGCTTTTGAAAGCCAAATATTTCTTTGATCCATGATATAATAGAAGAAAATGGAGGATAGAAAATGTCTAAAGTAAGATTGTACTTGGTCCGTCATGGGAAAACGATGTTTAACACAATTGGACGTGCTCAAGGATGGAGTGATACACCTCTGACTGCAGAAGGTGAGTTGGGAATCCATGAACTGGGAATTGGCTTGAGAGAGTCTGGTTTACAATTTGATCGCGCTTATTCCAGTGATTCAGGGCGCACCATTCAAACTATGGGAATTATCCTAGAAGAACTTGGCCTGCAGGGGAAAATCCCTTACCGCATGGACAAGCGCATCAGAGAGTGGTGCTTTGGTAGTTTTGATGGGGCCTATGATGGGGACCTCTTTATGGGCTTGATTCCGAGAATTTTCAATGTGGACCATGTTCACCAATTGTCTTATGCTGAACTGGCTGAGGGTTTGGTAGAGGTTGATACAGCTGGCTGGGCTGAAGGTTGGGAAAAACTCAGTGGTCGAATCAAGGAAGGCTTTGAAGCGATTGCCAAAGAAATGGAAGAACAAGGTGGGGGCAATGCTCTCGTCGTAAGCCATGGAATGACCATTGGGACCATTGTTTATCTGATCAATGGTATGCATCCGCATGGCCTCGATAATGGTAGCGTGACGATTCTTGAATATGAGGACGGTCAGTTTAGCGTTGAGGTTGTTGGTGACCGTAGTTATCGAGAACTGGGACGTGAGAAGATGGAAGAGACAAATAATCAATAGAAGTTAGCTCCGATTAGGAGCTAACTTTTTTTCCTGTTAAATAAGTTGGATTTGCGACCCAGTATTTCTTGTTATCCAAGTCTAAAAGAACATTTCTCGTCTTTCAAATTCCCTCAAAAATGGTATAATAGTAACATCACAAAATTGGAGAGAGACCATGAGTTTTTACAATCATAAAGAAATTGAGCCTAAGTGGCAGGGCTACTGGGCAGAACATCATACATTTAAGACAGGAACAGATGCATCAAAACCGAAGTTTTATGCTCTCGACATGTTCCCATATCCTTCAGGAGCTGGATTGCACGTAGGACACCCAGAAGGCTACACAGCGACTGATATCCTTAGCCGTTACAAACGTGCGCAAGGCTACAATGTCCTTCACCCAATGGGTTGGGATGCCTTTGGTTTGCCTGCAGAGCAATACGCTATGGATACGGGGAATGACCCGGCAGAATTTACAGCGGAAAACATTGCCAACTTCAAACGTCAAATCAATGCGCTTGGATTCTCTTACGACTGGGATCGTGAAGTCAACACAACAGATCCAAACTACTACAAATGGACTCAGTGGATCTTCACCAAGCTTTACGAAAAAGGTTTAGCTTATGAAGCGGAAGTGCCAGTAAACTGGGTTGAGGAATTGGGGACGGCCATTGCCAACGAAGAAGTCCTTCCTGACGGAACTTCTGAGCGTGGAGGCTATCCAGTTGTCCGCAAACCGATGCGCCAATGGATGCTTAAAATCACTGCCTATGCGGAGCGTTTGCTTAATGACTTGGATGATCTTGACTGGCCAGAGTCTATCAAGGACATGCAACGCAACTGGATTGGTAAATCAACTGGTGCTAATGTAACTTTCAAAGTGAAAGGGACTGACAAGGAATTTACCGTCTTTACGACACGTCCAGATACCCTTTTCGGTGCGACTTTCACTGTATTGGCGCCTGAGCATGATTTGGTAGATGCTATCGTCAGTCCAGAACAAGCTGAAGCCGTAGCAGACTACAAACACCAAGCTAGCCTCAAGTCTGACTTGGCTCGTACCGACCTTGCCAAGGAAAAAACAGGGGTTTGGACTGGTGCTTATGCTATCAACCCTGTCAATGGTAAGGAAATTCCAATCTGGATCGCCGACTATGTTCTTGCGAGCTATGGAACAGGTGCCGTTATGGCTGTGCCAGCCCACGACCAACGTGACTGGGAATTTGCCAAACAATTTGACCTTCCAATCGTAGAAGTGCTAGAAGGTGGAAATGTAGCAGAAGCTGCCTATACTGAAGATGGTCTTCATGTCAATTCAGACTTCCTAGATGGACTGAACAAAGAAGAAGCGATTGCTAAAATTGTGGCTTGGTTGGAAGAGAAAGGTTGTGGACAAGAGAAGGTTACCTACCGTCTCCGCGACTGGCTCTTTAGCCGTCAACGTTACTGGGGTGAGCCAATCCCAATCATTCATTGGGAAGATGGGACTTCAACAGCTGTTCCTGAAAGTGAATTGCCACTTGTCTTGCCAGTCACCAAGGATATCCGTCCTTCAGGTACTGGGGAAAGCCCATTGGCTAACTTGACCGACTGGTTGGAAGTGACGCGTGAAGATGGTGTCAAAGGTCGTCGTGAAACCAACACCATGCCACAATGGGCTGGTTCAAGCTGGTACTACCTCCGCTATATTGACCCGCACAATACTGAGAAATTGGCTGATGAGGACCTCCTCAAACAATGGTTGCCAGTAGATATCTACGTGGGTGGTGCAGAGCATGCTGTACTTCACTTGCTCTATGCTCGTTTCTGGCACAAATTCCTCTATGACCTCGGTGTTGTTCCGACTAAGGAACCATTCCAAAAACTCTTTAACCAAGGGATGATTTTGGGAACAAGCTACCGTGACCACCGTGGAGCTCTTGTAGCGACTGATAAGGTTGAAAAACGTGACGGTTCTTTCTTCCATGTGGAAACAGGAGAAGAGTTGGAGCAAGCACCAGCCAAGATGTCTAAATCACTCAAGAACGTTGTCAATCCAGACGATGTGGTGGAACAATATGGTGCCGATACCCTTCGTGTCTATGAAATGTTCATGGGACCACTTGATGCTTCTATCGCTTGGTCAGAAGAAGGCCTGGAAGGAAGCCGTAAGTTCCTCGACCGTGTTTACCGTTTGATTACAAGTAAAGAAATTGTTGCGGAAAATAATGGTGCTCTTGACAAGGTTTATAACGAAACCGTTAAATCTGTTACTGAGCAAATCGAATCCATGAAATTCAACACAGCTATTGCCCAACTTATGGTCTTTGTCAACGCTGCTAATAAGGAAGACAAACTCTATGTGGACTACGCCAAAGGCTTTATCCAATTGATTGCCCCATTTGCACCTCATTTGGCAGAAGAACTCTGGCAAACAGTTGCTGCAACAGGTGAGTCCATCTCTTATGTAGCTTGGCCAACTTGGGACGAAAGTAAATTGGTTGAAGATGAAATCGAAATCGTCGTCCAAATCAAAGGAAAAGTTCGTTCCAAATTGATGGTTGCTAAAGACCTATCACGCGAAGAATTGCAAGAAATCGCTCTGGCTGATGAAAAAGTTAAAGCAGAAATTGACGGCAAGGAAATCGTGAAGGTGATTGCGGTACCTAACAAACTCGTTAATATCGTCGTTAAATAACGAGTTTATTATCTCTATCTGCCACCTTCAATAGTCCACTGGACCCC